>DMAO01000285.1:0-472 GCA_003446545.1 Sphaerochaeta sp. | reverse complement strand
AAGAAACAACTCAAGAACTCTTCGAGGGGCAACAGAAATTGCAGGAACTCATCGAACGGGTTCACCGCACACAAGTCAAATTCTCCACCTACTCTCAGGAACAGGTTGATACCATATTCCGCGCCGCTGCCATTGCAGCCAACGATGAACGCATCAGGTTGGCCGTTTCCGCAGTTGAAGAGACCGGCATGGGTATTGTCGAGGACAAGGTCATCAAGAACCACTTCTCAGCCGAGTATATCTTCAACAAGTAAAAGGATGACAAGACCTGTGGTATCATCCCGACCACCAACCCTACCAGCACTGCAATCTTCAAGAGCCTCATCAGTCTGAAGACCCGTAACGCAATCATCTTCAGCCCACATCCACGCGCCAAGAAGTGCACCTGTGAGGCTGCTAGGGTTATCCTGGAAGCGGCTGTGAAGGCAGGGGCACCACCAATGGATGCCGCCAAGATCATGTGGCTGCTCTA
>DMAO01000020.1 GCA_003446545.1 Sphaerochaeta sp. | reverse complement strand
CAGATTCGCATGCAGGGAAGCTGCGCCATCAGTGGCGAGTACCCTGCAGTGATCAAGCTTATGGCATCCGGCAAGCTGGTGGTGGATGACCTTATCAGCAAGACTGCCCCCCTGAGTGAAGGCCAGTTCTGGTTTGACAAGCTCTATAACAGAGAGGACAACCTGCTGAAGGTTGTGCTACTTCCCTAACAAACAAAGAAGGATACTATGGTACGATACGCACTCATTGGATATGGAAAAGTTGCACATGTGCATGCCAAGGCACTGAAAGAGGCTAAGGACAGCACCTTAGTTGCTGTGTGGGGCCGAAACAAGGACAAGGCAGACCTCTTTGCACAAGAATGGGACATCCTAGCCTTCACAGACATGCAGAAGATGATTACTGAAGCAAAAGTTGATGCTGTTGTCATCACCACCCCGCACCCAGCTCACAAGGAAAATGCCCTTGCAGCCTTGAAGGGAGGGGCCCATGTTCTGGTTGAAAAGCCAATGGCCCTCACTGTCTCTGATTGCCGGGATATGATCGAGTGTGCAAGGCAAGAGAAGAAAAAGCTTGCTGTCATCAGCCAGAGACGTTGGCTTCCTTCCACACAACGAATCCACAAGGCGATTGCAGACGGCAAGCTTGGCAAGGCAATGATCGGGCAAGTCACTATGCTTGGCTGGAGAGACGAGGAGTACTACGAGAGTGACCCTTGGAGAGGCAAGTGGGACAAGGAGGGAGGAGGGGTTCTGATCAACCAGGCTCCCCACCAACTTGATCTCCTGCACTGGTTCCTAGGTCCTGTCAAGGAAGTGTACGCTCAGTGGGACAACATCAATCACCCCTACATAGAAGTTGAGGACACAGTAGTCGGTACAGTGCGCTTTGAGAGTGGAGCGATAGCCTCGATTTTGGTATCCAACTCCCAGAAGCCCGGCATCTTTGCAAAGGTCCATGTCCATGGATCGAATGCTTTCTCTGCCGGTGTCCAGACTGATGGAGGGGCGATGTTCATCGCAGGCAGAAGCGGTGTGGTTGAGCCTCCCTACAATGACCTGTGGACCATAGAAGGGGAGCAGGAGATGCTAGAGGTATGGAAAATGGAAGACACTGCTTTCTTCAAGACCATTGATCCTGTAGGGCACTTCTTCCGTCTCCAACTTGAGGATTTCACCCAAGCGATACTGAACAACAGCACCCCAGTCTCTTCAGGTGAAGAGGGTATGGAAACAGTAAAGATCATAGAGGGGATGTATATCTCTGGAAGGACCGGAGTGCCAGTCCGGTATTGAATACCTGTTATATGCTATCTATAGGAAGCAGCACCATGGAGACCATGGTGCTGCTTCTTTTTCATATATCTATGTACCCTAACAGAACCCACCCTAATCCTTTCACTCTATTGGTTAGCGGGAAAAACAGGTTCCACAAGCTGTCTGTATCAGTCGATGACAGCTAGCCAGCCTCCGTCAATCGAGTAGTTTGAGCCGACGCAATAGCTTGCCTTTTCAGAACCAATGAAGGCATAAAACTCAGCTATTTCTTCAGGAGAGGCGAAACGGTCTATCGGAGCGTTCTTATGGGCAATCCCATCAAGATACTCTTTTGCAGTAATACCTTCCTTCTCAGACAGGATACCTGCTGTCTTCCACCAGTCAGGAGTCAATACAAGACCTGGACTGATGGTAACCACTCTAATGCCCTCTGAGATGAGTTCATTCGCCAGACACTTGCCAAACATCACCAAGGCGGCTTTTGTAGTGTTGTAGATAGGCTCATACCACAAGGGTTGCTTTGCACAGATGGAGGCCGTCTGAATGATGACTCCCCCACCTCTTTTCTTCATGGAAGGTACAGCCAAGCGTGAAGTCCTGATCGCCGCCATCACATGGAGATCCCAGTAGTATTGCCACTTCTCATCCGAGGCCTCCATGACGGTCTCTTCACTGCCTGTTCCAGCATTGTTTATCAGGATGTCAATGCCACCAAAGAAGGCAAGAGACTCCTCCATCGCTTTTTCAATGCTTTCCATCTTTGTGACATCGCAAGGTATTCCCTTAGCCTGTACGTTGAATTCCTTCTCAATGCTTGCAGCTTCAGAAAGGGCCCTCTCTGCTCCTCGAGCCCAAATGGCTATGTTTGCCCCTTCTTGGGCATACTTGCGAGCGACAGCAAGTCCGATACCGGAACTGCCTCCCGTAATCAGTACGTTTTTTCCTTGTAAGTGTAAATCCATCCTAGTTGACTCCTTGTGCTCAAGCTGAAAAGTTGGTTGATAACTCTGGGCTTTCCCCTTTATCATCAGGTGATATGAGGGAACTGCCCCCTTTTTTCCTGAAGCTATGATGATCGTGGCTAAGTATGTACGATATTCAGGCAAAGACCTGTACCCTTAGTCTTTCTTCATCCTTACATCATTGTACCTTTCGGTGCAATCATCAACAAGGTTTTTCTTTCCTTTTCATACATTTGCCTCCCTTTTCGCTTTGGTATATGGTGTTGCTCTTATCAGCCTACACAGAGGGCGCAACCCAAAAGTGTATTGGTTGCGCCCTCTATGTATCTGTATCTCTGTGTATCTGATGCTGTCCTATACTGATCTATACAGCACTGCATGTTTCTCTTTTTTGGCTCCTCGAGTTAGCTCTACTATCGGATCAAATCAGCGAGTTGCTCACCCATCGCACAGACATCCAGACCCTTGGTAAACTGCAGACAGGTTCCAGAAGGATAGCGTACCTTGTCCACCCACCTTTGGGGAATGGAGGCCAGCCCGTACTTTGCCCCAAGTATGGCACCTGCTACAGCACCTATGGTATCGGCATCACGGGCGAAGTTCCCTGCCAGGACCAAGCCGCTACGGAAGTCATTGTGACTGAGAGAAAGGCAGGCGAACGCTGCAGGAATGGCTTCAGCTGTGGTCGCCCAGGTGCTGGCACGTAGTTCGTCATGCAGAGGCATCCAACAATCCAGGATACTTCCCTCAGCCTTCTCTATGATCGAGAAGGCCGAACGCATGTTGTAGTGGAGCCAGCTATCTCTGGGAATGGGCTCCATGGCAGCTTCGAAGATTTCCTCAAAGCTACCGTCTACCATAGCCACAGAGACAGCTGCTGCCACTGCCTGAGCACCCCAGATGCCATCATCTGAGTGACTGATGGAAGCATCAATCTCAGCGAGCTCTGCAGCACGCCTCGGATCTCCTGCACAGAGGATCCCGACAGGAGGAATCCGCATGGCAGTTCCATCACTCATGTGAAAGGTGCTGAACTTACCGCTCTGGGGAGGACGAAGGCCCTTGCGCAAGTTTATGGCAGCCGAAACCTCGCTTGCCCCACCCCGCTTGAACTCATCCTGCACCACCACGTCCTCAAACCATG
>DMAO01000205.1:3246-5392 GCA_003446545.1 Sphaerochaeta sp. | reverse complement strand
GTGATTCAATGTGTATTATCGCGTTGAACTGCCGATGTAACCCATATTGAACGAGATGTTTGCAGCACACTTCATGACCTGCCCTGCCATGATCTCAGGTCTCATTTCGGGATGCTGTGCAAGTACCCAAGAGGTGCTTATTGCTGCAATGACCTGCCCGCGATAATCATATACAGGCGCAGCCACACAGTTGATGGCCGGCTCGGCTTCCTGGTCATCCAGTGACCAGCCTCTTCGCCTACACTCCCTGATATCCTGAAGCAGGCTCTCAATATTCGAAATGGTGTTAGGGCCTCTCTTCTCAAAGGTTTCATTTTTCATAAGGAACCTAATTTCATCATCACTGAGTCCCATAAGCAGGGCTTTGCCTAGGGACGTGCAGTATAAGGGCTTGGTCTGGCCGATGATTGCATACTTGCGGAGGCTGTTAATCTGTTCCTTGTTGTCTATGTAGACCATCTTGTCCTCCTGCCTGATGGCGAGGAAGACCACATTGCCTGTATTGACGGACAACTCCTCCATAAAGGGAGAGCTCTCAGTCTTCAGCTCAAGGCTGTTTAGGTAATAGCTGCAAAGTGCAATGAATCCAGGGCCGAGGCGATATCTGTTGTTGTCGACGTTCTTGCGAACAAATTCCCTTTGGATCAGCACGCCAAGTAGGCGATGGATGGTGCTTTTGGGAAGGTCGAGCTTTTCAGTTATCTGGACAAGGGTTGCTCCGTTCTGCTCATTAGCAAGGAATTCTAAAATATCAAAGGTCCTATCTACGGACTGTACTTTCAAGACTGATGACACCCTGTTGCCTCCTGTATCTACTATATTCGATTTAAAAGGTCTTGACAACTCCATAATGAGCCGTATAATGAAATAGTGTTCCATGATATGGGATTTTATGTTTATAGATGCTAAAAAAAGCATATAAATTCTAGAGATTTCATGTATGTGATATCATGTTCCATGATATGGGACAAATGAGTTGACATATATATGAAAGCATTCTACAAGTACTAAGGAGATATGTAATGGATATCCGTTATTCAACAGGAAAAGAAGCATTCAAGAGAATGACCACAGAAGAGATCCGGGATGAGTTTCTCATCACCGACATCTTATGAGAAGATGATGTGAGCGGGGTCTATTCCCACATTGACCGTATTGTGACCATGGGTGCAATGCCTGTGAAGAAGAAGCTCGACCTCGCTATGAACATCGATGCCATGGCTGATTTCGGCGTTGACTTCTACTTGCAGAGACGTGAGCTCGGTATCATCAACATCGGGGGAGACGGGATTGTTGAGGCTGATGGGGTTACCTACGATATCGTGAGCCTCGATGGCCTGTATCTGCCAATGGGAACCAAGAGTGTCCTGTTCTCCAGCAAGGATGCTACGAAGCCAGCTAAGTTCTATATGAACTCGACGCCCGCCCACCATGCCTTCCCCGCCAAGCACATCGTGTTCGCCGATGCAAAGCATGTGAGTGCCGGTTCTCCAGAGATGAGCAACGCCAGGGTCATCAACCAGTACATCCATCCGGACGTACTCGATACCTGCCAGCTGTCCATGGGCCTTACCCAGCTTGAGAAGGGTAGCGTATGGAATACCATGCCAGTTCACACCCACGAGCGCAGGATGGAAGTCTACTTCTACTTTGACATCCCCAGTGACCAGAGCTTGTTCCACTTCATGGGCGAGCCCCAGCAGACAAGACACGTCGCAATGCATAACGAGCAGGCAATCATCAACCCATCATGGTCAATCCATAGTGGAGTTGGCACCAGTAACTATACCTTCATCTGGTCAATGTGTGGAGAGAACCGCACCTACACCGACATGGATGGTATCAGGACCGAGGATTTGAGGTAGGAGCGTACAATGGATTATAGAGATATGTTGTCCCTTAAGGGAAAGGTAGCCTGGGTAACCGGAGCTTCCTATGGAATTGGATTTGCAATTGCCAGTATATATGCACAGGCAGGGGCAAAGATTGCCTTCAACGACATCAACGCCGAGTTGGTTGGGAAGGGGCTTGCTGCCTACAAGGCAGCTGGCCTTGAAGCAAAGGGCTATGTGTGCGACGTCACAGACGAGAGCGCGGTCATCAGGACCAACGCCCTCATCACAGAGGAACTCGGTCCTGTGGATAT
>DMAO01000205.1:0-3233 GCA_003446545.1 Sphaerochaeta sp. | reverse complement strand
CTGACTGGCGCAAGGTCATCGACATTGACCTCACTGCACCCTTTATCGTAGCCAAGGCAGTCCTTCCCTCCATGATGGAGAGAAAGGCAGGCAAGATCATCAACATCTGTTCGATGATGAGCGAGCTTGGGCGTGAGACTGTCAGTGCGTATGCAGCAGCCAAGGGTGGGCTGAAGATGCTTACCCGTAACATCTGCAGCGAATACGGCAAGTACAACATCCAGTGCAACGGCATAGGACCCGGGTATATCGCCACACCCCAGACAGCTCCGCTTCGGGAGAAGCAGGCCGATGGTTCCCGTCATCCCTTTGACAGTTTCATCATCGCCAAGACTCCCGCCGAGAGGTGGGGAACCACAGAGGATCTGACCGGTCCGGCACTGTTCCTCGCTTCCGGTGCCTCTGATTTCGTCAATGGGCATGTCCTGTATGTTGATGGAGGCATTCTTGCCTACATCGGAAAACAGCCCTGATCACCAGGCAATATCTTTTAAAAGCCTCTCTTTTTCGAGAAGATCGAACAAAAGAGAGGCTTTTTTTATGGGTTTATTCTCTTTGATACTATGCAACCATACAGGGTGATATTGTGGTATGCCTCTATTTCTTTCAGTCAAATCATCTTTTCCTTTAGATTTTAGAGGTGAAATTAGACAACACTGTAATTTCTGTAAAAGGGTCATGTATGATTCGGTGATGCTATATAAATTGAAATATTGTTTCATAAATAAAATAGGCAAATATTTATCTAATAAGCATTTGGACTTGTAAAATTGCCATTTTACTTGTATTTTCATTGACACTTACCCTGTGAACAGCTACGATTTCAACGTCCATACGATGAAAAAGAAAAGAGGAGTCAATAATGGCTAAGAACAAACCCAAGTATGTCTATTTTTTCAGCTCCGGCGATGTAGATGGAACATCCCAGATGAAGGAAATTCTCGGTGGCAAGGGCGCTAACCTTGCAGAGATGACCAGCATCGGGCTTCCCGTCCCTCCGGGCTTTACTATCAGTACCGAAGCGTGCGCGTATTTCAGCGCCAACAAAGAAACATATCCCGAAGGTATGCGTGAAGAGGTGCTTGAGAATCTTGCAAAACTGGAAAAAACGATGGGTGCCAAGCTTGGGGATGAGAAAAATCCCTTGCTTGTATCAGTTCGTAGTGGGGCTGCATCATCCATGCCTGGTATGATGGATACCATCCTCAACCTCGGGCTTACCCCCACCACTGTACAAGCTTTGATAGCAAAGACCAACAATGCACGATTTGCCTGGGACAGCTATCGCCGCTTTATCCAGATGTTCGGTGATGTCGTCATGGGGGTTCCCCACCATGAATTTGAAACTGCGTTGCAGGATGTCAAGGAGTCAAAAGGCGTAACTTTGGATACCGAGCTTGACAGTGACGACCTCCAAGAGGTTATCAAGCGCTATGAGCGGGTCTACAAGCGGTATACCGGGGAGTCTTTCCCTACTGATCCCCTTGACCAGCTGTTCAAGGCAACCAACGCTGTATTCCAGTCTTGGAACAACGAGCGTGCCATCAAATACCGCCAGATGAATGATATTCGGGGCCTTCTTGGCACAGCTGTCAACATCCAGAGCATGGTGTTTGGAAACATGGGCGATACCAGTGGTACAGGGGTCGCCTTTACCCGTGACCCTTCAACCGGTGAGAACAAGTTCTATGGTGAATACCTGATGAACGCCCAGGGTGAAGACGTTGTGGCAGGCATCAGGACGCCCAAGACGATTGATACACTCAAGGAAGTGAACCCTAGCGTATACCAGCAGTTGGTCGATATCCGTTCCACTCTGGAAAAACACTACCATGATATGCAGGATATTGAGTTTACCATCCAAGAAGGGTCCCTGTACATGTTGCAGACCCGTAATGGCAAGCGTACTGTCTTCAGCTGGCTTCGAAGCCAGGTAGACATGGTCAATGAAGGCCTTATCTCCAAGGAGACCGCGGTAAGCCGTGTTCCTGCTGGCGAGTTCGGCAAGCTCTTTGCCCCTGTCTTGGATACCAAGAGCATCCGAGACCAGGGCCTCACAGAAGTGGCTCGTGGTCTTAACGCATCCCCAGGTGGAGCTTCCGGTCAGATATGCTTCACCGCTGCCATGGCTGAGCAGATGTCTATCGAGGGTAAGGATGTAATCCTTCTCCGTACTGAGACCAGTCCTGAAGATATTGGCGGTATGGCTGTGGCCAAGGGCGTGATCACCAGTCGTGGTGGTATGACAAGCCATGCAGCGGTTGTTGCCCGAGGCATGGGCTGTCCTTGTGTTTCCGGAGCAGCGGACCTGCACATCAACGAGGAAAAGAAACTCGTGGAAGTGAATGGAGCCAAGCTCCATGAAGGGGACTTCATGTCCATCGACGGCTTCACCGGTGCAATCTATGCCTCCAGGATCCCTGTTCGTCCTTCTGAAATTGTGCAGGTGCTCAATGGGAACATGAAAGAGTCGGAATCTGACATTTTCAGGGATTACAAGGCATTCATGGGCTATGTGAACGATTTGAAGACGCTCGGTGTGTATGCCAATGCCGATTCACCCACTGATACGAAGATGGCTGTCTCCCTTGGGGCTGAAGGTATCGGTCTCTGTAGGACTGAGCATATGTTCTTCGGTGGAAACCGCATCATGTCGATTCGTAAGATGATCCTTGCAAATAACGTCGTGGAACGTGAGAAGGCCCTTGCAGAACTGCTTCCTATGCAGCGCCAGGACTTTGAGGAGATCTTTACCGAGCTGCATGGCAGGCCTGCTACGGTGCGCTTGCTCGATCCTCCTTTGCATGAGTTCCTTCCCAATGACCACACCAGCCGCCATGAGCTAGCCTTGCAGATGGGTATCACTGTTGAGGAAGTTGCACAGAAGTCGACAGCTCTTCATGAGTTCAACCCCATGCTCGGATTCCGTGGTTGCCGTCTGGCCATCATCTACCCTGAAATCTTGAGAATGCAGGTCAGGGCTATCATGGAAGCCGCCATCAACGTAAAACGCAAGGGTGTTGAGGTACATCCTGAGATTATGATTCCTCTGGTAGGCAACTACAAGGAGTTCATATTCTGTAAGAAGGTGGCCCTTGAGGTTATCGGGAATATCTTTGATGAGCAAAGTATGCATGTCGAGTATAAGATCGGTACCATGATTGAGGTCCCCCGTGCTGCAATTACTGCAGACGAGATCGCCAAGGAAGCTGAGTTCTTCAGTTTCGGCACCA
>DMAO01000001.1 GCA_003446545.1 Sphaerochaeta sp. | reverse complement strand
TAATGTCTCAAGCAAGGTTTTCGCAGGAGAAACCGCATAATCTGGTTCAAACCCATACAGTCGTTTAGCTTTTTTTTGTGTGCTCATCTTGAACCCCTCCGTTGGTTTTTCTGGTCGTGGGTATCTTCTATATCAAGTATCTCAATCTCAGTGACTTGTTCTCTATCAATGCCTCCATCCTCCTTCCTTGGGATTGGCTCGTTAGCTGGGATGAATAGCAAGCGATAGGGATATTCCAGATCAACTGAAAAAACTGATTGACGATGTACCAGTTCATGACAGCGGATAGGAGGTCCATGCGAAATATCACTAAGTGCGCCTGCAGCTTGTAACTCCCCAATATTCTTCTGAGTTTTTTTGCACAAAGACACCGCTGATGTGAATCGGCGTTCACAGAGTTCTTTTATGGTGCGAAAATCGGAAGCTGCTGTACAGGTAGTCAGAGACCATATCCAGATATGGATTTCTGGATACAAGGCCCATCAAGGGAGTCAGTAACAGCTATAGGCAAAGCACGCCCTCTCCCTTGAAGCCGTTTACCTTTATGGTAAGCGGCTTTTCGCTTCTTGCATGGATAAAGTGATCAGTCTCA
Source organism: Sphaerochaeta sp. (assembly GCA_003446545.1). GTDB lineage: Bacteria > Spirochaetota > Spirochaetia > Sphaerochaetales > Sphaerochaetaceae > Sphaerochaeta. The sequence continues at coordinate 5,615 of DMAO01000001.1, read as the reverse complement.
TCAAATACAGGAAGGGAGTTGAATTTTTTCATATCCAATCTTCCCGCCTTATAAATGGGGTTGACCGTCATGTAGATGCATCCCAGGCTTGTCATGTTCTGGAAGAAATGGGTGCCTTGGCTTGGTTCCACCTGGAAGCCTTCGAAACCTGTCTCAATGATGACCTTTGACCGGGATATCTGTGACCAGGAGACTGGTATTCCTAACCAGGGGTCACACGAGCCAAGCCTGCCAGCAACAATGAGCACATAGTCCTTCTCCTCAAGCGCCATAGTGGCATTGAGCTTGTCCAGTTCCTCTGCCATCACCTGCATCCTGGAAGGGTCGAACTTGTCCTGCCTGATATAGATGACGTCATGGATATCATTAATCTTCCCATTGCCCATGATGACATTTGAGAGGACAGCAGAGCTTTCTCGTTCCTCTTGGGTTATCTCTACGTCATTTTCCTCGTTACCGAGGGCAATGGGGCGTATCTGCAACAGGCTGAACTCGGGCTTTTTGGGGAGCTTTCGGTTGAGATTGATGGCAAATTCTATCTCAATGGGTGCTTTCATGGCTTCAGTTCCCAGTTTGAGGATATCCTGTACGATGGCGGCCATGGGGAATGCATCATACTTGAGGATGCCATTGAAGGTGATGACCTTGTGACCTTCTGCTCTGAAGCTTTCGCTCACCATGCCGGTGGACATATCAAAGGTACTTGCGATGTAGCGTAGCGATTCCGGATGCTTTTGGGCCTCTTCCATATCAAGAAGTTCCAGATTCTCTAAGCCGCCCTTCTTTAGGGGGAAGTACCCCCCTTGAAGATTGAGTGCATAGAAGTTGCTCTGAGTGCTTGACTGGTTGCCCCCAAGGTGTTGCACAGGCCGTCTGGGGTGGCTGGGAGAGAAACGGAATACAGAGCCGTTGTCCACCACTGACTTGCCAAATCCAAAGCAGAGAAGACCTACCCCATCCTCGGGCTTCTCTCCACCGATGGGGTAGTAGTTCAACGACCTGGCGACTCCGCTGATGTTGGGATACCAGTAGGAGCCGTGCTCACTGCCGATTACCTGTTGGATGACCACTGCCATCTTTTCATCCTCAAGCATGTGGTCTGTTGCCTTGAGGTACTCCTTGGCTTGTTTGAAGTAGGTCGATGCCCAGACACACCTCAGTGCGTCACACAGCTCGCTGAGCCGTTGCTCCTCACTGCCTTGGTTGGGGATCATGCAGGTCTCGTAGACACCGGCAAAAGGCTGGAAGTGGGAGTCCTCAAGAAGGGAGGAGGACCGAACCGAGATAGGCTGGTGGATGACCTTGACAATTTCAGCAAGGTTGAGCATGAGCTCGGGCTTCAACGGCTTGGAAAGGAAGACCTTCAGCAAGGTCTCATCAGGAAGGTCTGCTGAAATGAAGCCCTTAAGGTCATTATCTTCGATAAACTGGGTGAACTGGTCGGTGGTCACAATAACAGAACGTGGAATGGAGAGATAGATATCAGGGTACTTCTCAAGGATGCCACTTGCCCTGAGCTCCATGTCGATGAAGGCAAGGCCGCGGCCTTTGCCTCCAAGAGATCCGTTTCCAATCCTGCTGAAGAAGAGTGTCTCATCATAGTTATTCCTACTGAACTGGGCTATGACACCCTTGGTCCGCTCAGCTCGGTAGTTTCGAATGATGTCGGTAAGTTGCTGTTGCACCTCACCAGCATCACCATGCTCTGGTATCTGCAGGCTCTTGATCTTGGCTGCAAGTACGTAAAGGCTCTGGGCACGAAGCCATCGGGAGAACTCATTTCTCCTGCAGTGGTAGTCAAAGCTCTCGGAAGGGATGGAGGGAAGCATCCTTTGCAGATCCCTCATGGTCTCAGCTCTGGCAAGTTCTTTCCACGTGGTGGGGTCACGGAAGATAAAGGGGCCGAAGCCAAAGTGTGAGTTCATGAACTTGGTAAGGTCACTGAGCAAAGAAGAGCTCAGTTTCCAGGTAAAGCAAGCTCCAGCTTGCTGTGCCTTATCCTTGTAGTCGTTGTCGGTGCTCTGGATGAGGATTGGCACTTCCTGGTCTTTTGCAAGTATCATCTCAGTGAGCCTCAGCCCCGCTTCCTTGTCGTGGATGCCCTCCCTAAGGTAAGAGAGGTCGGTGATGATGCCCAATATGTTTCGGCGATAGGTGTTGTAGAGCTTTTCAGCTTCCTCATACGTTCGTGCCAGGACAATCTTAGGCCGGCCTCGCATCCTGAGGGTTTTCCCCCAGTTGTTCAAAGCTTCAAGGATGCTAGATCTGTTCTGTTCGATAAGGCAGGTATACATCATGGGAAGATAAGAGGAGTAGAAGCGTACAGAGTCCTCCACAAGGATGATGACCTGTACATCCGCTTCCTGTGTATCATGGTCGAGGTTCATACGGTCCTCGACAAGTTTTATCATAGCAAGGAATATTGTGGGATCTCCCTGCCAATAGAAGAAATAGTCTATTGCCTTGCACTCGGAATCCTTGATCAGTTTGTTCCGTCTGTGACTTGATGATGGGGAGAGTACGATGATCGGCATCTCTGTATCAATCTTTTTGATATCGGTGGCCAGTTGCTCGACAGAATCATCAGAACCAAGGTCAAGCATGGTAATGACCAGATCGAAAGAGCGTTCCTTAAGGAGGGCTAAGGCCTCTTCAGCAGTATTGGTGTGGGTGATCTTAGGTGGGTTGTTCAAGCCCAACTGGGTGTATTCAAGGAAGAGTTCCTCTTCCACCCTCCCATCCTCTTCCAATTGGAATCGATCGTAGTCACTGCAGATGAGCAGCACGTTGTAGATGTGTCTAAGCATCAGGTTGCTGAAAGGTAGCCAGGTGGGGTCAAGGTTGTACATGCCTAGCATTTTATCACGAGCTTAGCCATATTGGATAGTGGTTACGAATATATTATAAATTGTTGGAAATCGAGTTATTATGGTGCTATAATGCTGGATAAGGTAATATATAGAAATATACTGATGTTTAGATAAAAATATCAATTTTGACGGAGATCTTTTGATTGACAGGAGCTACCGCCGGGTTTACTCTTCGCCGGTAAGTATTTGAATATATATGTGTGATTCTAAGGGAGAAACCGTTAGATGTACAAGCTTGAATCGTTTATGGCAGAATTGGAAAAACATAACCCCGCTCAACCGGAGTTCATACAGGCAGCCAGGGAAGTACTGGAAAGCGTGATAGATACGGTAAATGAAAACCCTGTCTATGAGAAATACCGAATTCTGGAACGTATCACTGAACCAGACAGGACCTTTATGTTTCGTGTCGAATGGGAAGACGACCTAGGAAACATACAGGTGAACCGTGGCTACCGTGTTCAGTTCAACAATGCCCTCGGCCCTTATAAGGGGGGACTTAGGTTCCATTCCAGCGTAACACTTGGAGGCCTTAAGTTCCTTGGATTTGAGCAGACCCTGAAGAACAGCCTTACGACCCTTCCCATGGGTGGTGGCAAGGGTGGTAGTGACTTCAACCCCCGTGGAAAGAGTGATTCGGAGATCCAGCGTTTCTGCAGGTCTTTCATGACCGAGTTGCAGAAATATATTGGCCCGAATACGGATGTCCCTGCAGGGGATATCGGGGTCGGTTCCCGTGAAATCGGGTTTCTTTATGGCCAGTACAAGAGGATTCGGGACGAGAATACCGGCGTTCTTACTGGAAAGGGACTCAGTTTTGGAGGATCCCTGATAAGGCCTGAAGCTACAGGCTATGGTGCGATGTACTTTGCCAACCAGATGCTTCTCACAAATAATGATACCTTTGCAGGAAAGACCATCTCCCTTAGTGGCTTCGGTAACGTCGCCTGGGGTGCTGCCATGAAAGCAACTGAGCTAGGGGCCAAGATTGTCACCATCAGCGGGCCTGATGGCTATATCCATGACGAAGAGGGTGTGGGCACCCCCGAAAAGTGGGCCTATATGTCCTACCTTCGTGCTTCCAATAATGATGAGGTGGAACCTTATGCCAAGAAGTTTGGGGCCAAGTTTGTCCCTGGTAAGAAGCCTTGGGAGGTTCCTGTCGATATGGCCTTCCCCTGTGCCATACAAAACGAGCTGTCCTTGGAAGATGCAAAGCTCTTAGTGGCCAATGGGGTAAAGTATGTGGTGGAGACCTCCAACATGGGTTGTGCTGCCGATGCCGCTGCATACTTTATCAAGGAGAAGATCCCATTCGGTCCTGGGAAGGCTGTCAATGCCGGAGGTGTTGCTGTCTCCGGTCTTGAAATGAGCCAGAATGCCATGCATCTCTCGTGGAATGCTGAGGAAGTTGATGCAAAATTGCATGCTATCATGGTGAACATCCACGCCAGCTGTGTCAGGGAAGGCACCATGGAGGATGGATATATCAACTATCCAAAGGGAGCGAACATAGCAGGCTTCAAAAAGGTAGCCGATGCCATGGTGCTTATGGGGTACTAGAAGAATACCCCATACGTCAATGTAATGTATGTATGGTTTTCGTGATAGGTAAGCATGTAAGGGAGTCCTTAAGGGGGCTTCCCTTATTTTTTTTTTGACGCTAGGCATTACTAGAAAAAGGTTGTAAAAGGAAAGCATCTTTTGGGATAAAGTTCCTTTCGAAGGCGAAGGGTGCAACAACTGCTCTTCATATTTCCTGTAGTAAGGGCAAGGAGTTGTGTTTTTTAGAAAAGAAAAGTGTTGCAGTTTCTTATAGAAATTACGACTAATTTCGTGTGCTCATAGCAGAATGGTATGAAACCTATATAACACTACATATAGCGTTATGTAAGTTTTATACCCCCCATATGTTTTGTTTTCAGCTTGCAATCCTTTACTCTCCATGGTATGTTAGAACTTGCGAAATCCTTGGTTTTGCATTGTTCGTATACAAAAATTCGAAAAGAAGTTTATATAGAATGAGGGATTGTATGAGTGCTGTTAAGAATGAGTTGAGCCCCCTGGGCCGGAAGATTTTTCTCGACCGGTATGCGTTGAAAGACGTACAGAAAGAAACCCTGAAAGTGGGTGATATTGTCGTTGCTGTAAGCAACGCTGCTACTGGTCAGAGAGAGATTGGGGTGGTTACCTCCCTTGGCAAGGATGATGCCATTACTGTCAAACTTGATGATNNTGAACGTCAATCGTGAGGATATTGACAAGCCTCTGGAGACCGATCCTGCACAGATGCTCGCTCGTGTGGCAAAAGGTATTGCATCACAAGAGAAGGAGGAGGTTCGAAGCAAATGGGAAAAAGAGTTCAATTGGCTATTGGAGGACTGGAAGTTCGTCCCTGGCGGCAGGATTCTCACTGGGGCAGGCACCTCGCAGAACCTGACCTATTTCAACTGCTATGTGATCCCCTCTCCGAAGGACAGCCGTGGCGGTATTATTGCCTCTTTGGGGCAGATGACGGAGATAATGAGTCGCGGAGGTGGGGTAGGTATGAACATATCCTCCCTCAGACCCCGACACAGCTATGTGAAGGGAGTAAACGGAAGGTCCAGTGGCTCGGTAAGCTGGGGCGGGCTTTACAGCTTCGTAACAGGACTCATTGAACAGGGCGGTTCCCGTCGTGGAGCCCTGATGCTTATCCTCAATGACTGGCATCCCGACATCATGGACTTCATTAACAGCAAGCGC
>DMAO01000139.1:4777-5251 GCA_003446545.1 Sphaerochaeta sp. | reverse complement strand
GCTTAGGACCTGAGGATTTTCTTCTTTTCTCTCTTATTTTACTGCACCTGCAGTCATCCCCTTGATGAAGTACTTGGACATGAACAGGTAGAGGATGAGCATCGGCATAATGGCAATGGTCAGGCCGGTGAAGAGCAGGCTCCAGTTAGTGCTATGCTGTCCGAAGAAGGTACTGAGGCCAACGGGTAACGTCTTTACCGAGTTTGACTGAAGAAAAACCAAGGGGAAGAAGAAGTCGTTCCAGATCGGTACCGAATTGTAGATGGTGACAAGAGCGACAGCTGGTGCCACCATAGGCATGATTATCATGCGATAGATAGTAAAGTCATTGCATCCATCTATCTTGGCAGCATATTCAAGTTCAATGGGAATGGACTTCATGAAGCCTGCAAGGATGAACACTGTTGAAGGGAGCCCCATAGCCATGAAGATCAGGATGACTGACCAACGGGAGTTGATCAGGCCTAGGGTCTT
>DMAO01000139.1:0-4720 GCA_003446545.1 Sphaerochaeta sp. | reverse complement strand
ATATCGTGAGATGCCATACGAGGCCATTGAGCCGAACAGAAGAACAAATCCCATGGCTATACTCGTAACCAGCAGGCTGTTCGTAAAGTATCCAGAAAATCCCTTGTCTATCCAGACCGTCTTATAGGTTGAGAGGGATAAGGCCTCAGGAAGTGCAAATGGTGTGGTCAGGATGGCACGGTTGGATTTGAAGGAACTGAGGACCATATTCAGCAGAGGATAAATGATCAATAGTACATAAGCGCTCATGATGACAATTGCTAGGGTAATGAATACTTTTCTGAGCCTTGATGCGCCTCGGTAACGCAGGTCGGTTATCATAGTTGCACCTCCTTGCGCTTAGTCACAAACACGGACAAGAGGGAGGCAGCGAAGGTCAGCATATAGATGACCAACCCAATCGCCGACCCTATCCCTATTTCGGGGCTCCCAGCATCGATAGAACCGAATGCGGTTCGGTAAAAGAGGGTGCCTATCGTATCTGTAGAGTAGTTTGGGGCTCCATCCAGGCCAGTCATCGTATAGACCTGCTCAAAGACATTGAGGCTTCCTATGATTGTAAGGACCATAATGATGGTGATGGCAGGGATGATCAGGGGAAAGATGATTTTCCAAAACAGTTTCCATTCGTTTACACCTTCCAGGTATGCTGCTTCCATGCACTCCTGCGGTACACTGTCAATAGCAGCAAGAAAGACGAGCGAGGGGAAACCTACCCAACGCCAGATATTGACCAGAATGAGCGTGGGGGTTGCCAGGTGCTCTAGACCCAGCCAAGCGCGTTGGAACGATACAAGCCCAACCAGCTTGAGAAAGTTATTGACCAAGCCCGAGGGCTTGAGGTACATGCCCCATAGAAACCCCACCGCAACAATGGAAAATAGGACCGGTATGAAGAATATGCGTTTGAAGAACTGGGCTCCTGGTATGTTGCGACTCAGCAGATATCCAAAGAGCAGCCCAAAGGTGTTCTGTAACAAGGTGGTTGAGAGAAACCAGTAGGTGTTGTTCTTCAGTGCATTGAAGAACCTCTCTTGGTAAGGAAAGGTAAAGAGGAGTCTCTTGAAGTTCTCAAGCCCTACGAAATCAAGGCGAATAAGTTGTTTCCAAGAGAAGAGGCTGTTGTATAGTGACATGAATAGCGGCAGGAGAATGAAGGTCCCTACGACCAGAAGCCCAGGTGTTATGAAGAAAACTATCCACAGTGCTTTGTTGCGTTGGATTTGATGCATGGCAATTCCTTGGGTGCGAGAAGGGTGATGGTATGAGAACTCCTACAGGGGCTTTGCCCCTGTAGGAACGATCATACTTCCTTATTTCTGGAAGGGTTTGTAGTAGGAGGCGATTCCATCCTGGATTTGCTTCGCTGTTTGCCTAGGAGTCAAGGTACCTGCCATAACTCCCTGTGCTGCTGCCTGCCACAGGGACGACCCTGTAGGCTGCTGGTAGCGGAATCCGACGAGGAAGAGATACGGAGTGGCGTTCTTCTGCAGCTCCAGGACACGGGCGATGAAGGGGTCCTCTGATGCATCAACACCAGGAACCGCTGATACCATCTTCATCTCTGTGACCATAGACTTCCCAAACTCCTTCGATGATAGGAACTTCAGGAACTTGACAGCCGCTTCCTTCTTGGAGGAGTTGGCGTTCATGGCAAAGTTCATGTCAGCATAGACGGACACATAGGCAGGATCAGAGGCCTTTTCACTGGGGACTGCAAAGATGCCGAAGTTCAGTTTGGGGTTCTGTGTCCTGAAGTATGCGGCCTCGTACGAACCCGCAATCAAATGGGGTGACATCTCGTTGAAGAAGTTGGAGCGCATGTCCTCATAGCTGATGCCCATGTACATGTCTGGCATATATTTGGTCAGGGACTTCATCTGCTCAATCATCCGTATGAATGCAGGATCCTCAAAGTTTTTCTTACCTGCAATCACTGCATTGTAGAAATCAGTCCCGCCGTAGAAGGCTGCACCCATTCCACCAAGCAGGGTTTCAAGACACCATCCGTCCTTGGCACCGTTGCCTAAGGGAATGTACCCAGCTCTTTTGGCAGCATCGAAGTTTTGGATCAGTTCACCCCAGGTCTTGGGAATCGAAAGACCGAGTTCCTTGTAGATGTCAATGTTGTAGTACATGAAGACTGTCTGACTTACCGCAGGGCTACCGTAGATCTTGCCATCTGTAGGACTGGTGGCTCCAAGCAGCGCACTTTCAGAGTAGTTCTTCAGTTCAGGCATCCAGGATTCCAAAGGTTCGAGGAAACCTGAGTCTGCGAAGGTGGCAAGGCCCCCATACGCACGGCCCTGGAATACATCAGGTCCGGCCCCTCCAGACAATGACGCTGCCAAAATAGTGTTGTACTCGGTGTTCTTGTGGGCTGTCTGAACAACCTTGATGTCGGGATTGGCTTGTTCGAAAAGTGCAATCTGTTTAGCGTAGAAATCTACATCTTCAGGTCTCCATGTCCAGAACTCAAGGGTGGTGATATCCTTTCCCTCTCTGGTCTGTTGTTCTACTGCCCCTGCAGCAAAGAGCATACTTGCTGTACAGAGAGCAATAAATAGGATCAAGAGCGCATTTTTTTTCATTGGGAGTCTCCTTTTGTTTTGTAAGCAAAGTACTTGCTTTCCTATAAATTCTGCGCTAGCTATACGAGATTGTCAAGAAAAACAAAAAATAGTTTTATCTAAAAATTATCATTAGTAAAAAAAAATTTCAGAAATTGTATAATCGTGCTATGCTGGACCTATGAGTGGTTGTTTGTATATTATCAAGCAGTTTCTTCCCAGTTTGGCAGCAAGTGAGCGCAAGATTGCCGAGTACCTGTTGGCAAATCCTATGCAAGCTGTGTCCTTGGGTGTGATGCAAGTTGCACAGGTAGCAGGTTCGAGTTCATCTGCATGTATCAGGCTAGCCAATCACTTGGGGTACAGTGGGTATTCGGCACTAAGGATTGCTCTGGCTAAAGAGGTTTTTTCGTCTGAGAAAATATCACATGAGGTTCCAATCTCACAGATAACTGAGCAGACCACTACACGTGAGATAGTTCATCTGGTTGTCACCAGTACCAGTGAAAGTATCAAGGAAAACGAATTCAGGGTCGATATAAAGACATTGGATTCAGTGGTGGATGCAATTATCAGGGCAAGGCATCTGGTGATTTCCGGGGTGGGGGCATCTGGTATAGTTGCCTCAGATTTTCAACAGAAGCTTTCCCGCCTTGGTTTGCACGCTGTCTATACAGCGGACAGTGACATGCAAATTGTGGAGGCGTGTGCCCTTTCCAAGCAGGATGTACTGGTAGCCTTCTCCTATTCCGGGGAGACCAGCAGTGTGTTGAAGGTGGCAAGGGAGGCGAAGAGGTGTGGTGCTATGGTAGTGGCAATTACCAGAATTGGAGGTAACTCACTCTCCCGACTCGCTGATTGGACACTCCCTGTAGGTAACAACGAGTCCATATTCAGAGAAGGGGCTACTCTCTCTCGCTTCGGACAATTGTTGGTGGTGGATCTCATATACACCATAATGCTTGTCCGTTCCCACAAAAAGATTGAGGGACTGCTGAAGCATTCGTGGGAGGCTGTTGCGCATGTTTCAGGATAGTACCGGATCGATTATTATCGTGGAGCAACACAATTCCAGCTAATGAGTCAATGAAAGAAATCAATGAATCTGACGATTTGTATACCTCGCATATAATCTATAGGAGCTTGCATGAATATCATCATTCCCATCAAACAGGTACCTGAGACCAGCGATGTCCAGATGGACAAGGAGACTGGTACCATGATTCGCAGTGGATCAAAATCGATTGTCAATCCCTTGGACTTGTACGCCCTTGAGACCGGTCTCAGACTCAAAGCTCTGCATGGTGGTACAGTAACAGTGCTTACCATGGGGCCGGCAAGCGCAGTGAAGGTCCTTAAGGAAGCGATCGCCATGGGCTGTGACAGGGCTGTCCATCTCTCTGACCGGGCCTTTGGTGGCTCTGACACCTGGGCTACCTCTTACGCTCTTGCCAAGGCTATCGAGAAGTTGGGCATACCTGATCTGATCATTGCCGGAGAACGTGCCACCGATGGGGATACCGGGCAAGTGGGTCCTGCTGTGGCATCGTGGCTTGATATGGCCTTGATAACCTATGTCTCCTCACCTGAGGCCATAGAAGAAAATCACCTGGTAGTAGAGCGCCTGATCGAGGAAGGGTACCAGAGGGTGCGTTCAACATTGCCTGCACTCATTACCGTTGTCAAGGAGATAGCATCTCCACGGTTACCCACCTTGTCTGGTAAGAAACGCGCTATCGCATCCACCATACCTGTATGGGGGGCCCAGGATATTGGCTGTGATGCTTCGTGCATCGGTTTGAAAGGCTCTCCTACCAGGGTGGTGAAGATAGAGACTCCGATTGTGACAAGACATTGTACAGTCGTGCATGCCACCGATGATGCCTCGATTTCCAAGGCGGTCGACCAACTCTTCACCTTCCTTGATGCAAGGGATCTGCTGCCAAAAACAGGAGCTTCCCATGCATGAGGTCTGGATTATTGCCGAGGTGCTTGAAGGGAAGATCAAGGATGTCTCGTTTGAGCTGCTGAGCCGGGGCAGGGCGCTCGCTGATTCGTTGCATGTACGGTTGGGCTCTGTGGTTCTGGGGCATTCTGTAGAGCCTGCTGAACTGCAGAAACTGATTAGCTATGGTTCTGATGTCGTCTAC
>DMAO01000156.1 GCA_003446545.1 Sphaerochaeta sp. | reverse complement strand
AGTCCCATTAAAATATAGAACTCTCCTTTCTTAATCTCTAAGTTGATATCACGCATCCCAACAATACAACCAGTTTCATTTTGAATTTCTTCTTTACTCTTGTTGTGAAGGTTTTTCTGAAAGACTCTCTTAGTATCCTTTCCATAGACCTTCCACAAGTTTTTAATGACCATTTGTGTATTATTTTCGTTTGCCATGTATACCTTCTTATAGTGCTTTCAGTGCACTCTTGACTTTGGCTGCAACATCGGAGGAAACCCATGTTGTCCAAATGCTTTCTTTATTCTTCAAAAACCAGATTGCAGTTTCTTGAGTTGACCAACCCTCGTTGTCCATTTTTGCCAAGAATTCATTATTCTCTTCAACTGTGGTTGAATAGGCCTTCAAAATTTCCACTACTTCAGGAGCTTTGGTAATCATTGACTTGTTTACCAATATGTTCACAAGTGCAGGATCATATTCGCTTCCTTTGAGACGCACCATGTCAAGTCGTCCTAGGACTGCTGTCGGTGCCCAGTAGTACCCTACCCAAGGCTCTCTCTGCTTAAAGGAGCTGACCATGGTCGCTGCAATAGCCGTACCGCTTCCTGCAATAGTAAGGTTGTAGGTATCTCCAAGATTGTTATCATTAAAAATCTGTTCGGAGATTTTCATCTGTGACCATCCTGCCACTCCACCATAAATCTGTCCTTTTGAAGAATCTTCAGGATCGGTAAACAGATGAGCATATTTTGGCAAGTCCGCCACACTCTTCAGATCTGGAGCCATTGCATCAGGTCCTTCTACAAGGTACCGTGGTACCCACCAGCCCTGTGGTGCATCTGGCATGTTCTGTCCGAGGTCTACGATAGATCCTGACTCAATGCCTTTCCTATATACTTCGGGGAAGTTTGAGTGCCATGATTCCATATCAACATCGATATCACCCTGCATAAGCCCATTGAGAATGGGAAGGGTATCTCCAGGGGTAAAGTCTGCTTTGTATCCCGTTAATCCGTTTTCTATGATGAAGGCCATAATCCTGTTATGCACTTGGACTGAATCCCACGAAACATCACCAAAAACAATTGTCTTAGCATTGTTTTCAGTTTCTCCGCCAGCAAAGAGGCCTCCAGTAACAACAAGCAACAGTGCTAAGGTTATTATACTTAGTTTTTTCATACGTTTTTTCTCCTCATTTGTATGGTTTATCTTAGTAACGTACGAATTATTGTACATATATGTCAAGTAAATATACAAAATAAATAGAGCTATATATTCCAACTTACTTTATAACTTAATATATTATAGTTATTTATATTACTTGATAAACTTTTGAATAAATTCCACTAATTGTAATATTATGAATATTTTCCCTAAATATTTTCATTTTTTATCAAGTAATGCGGATATTTCAAGCAACCTAGTGAACCTCCAGGTGATGACTATCATACTTTAGCAATTGGTACTATGCATAATGATTTATTAATTAATTGTGATTTAACAAATTATATATTTCATGAGGGATACTACACCACCTCCATAGTACTATAAAACATATGTGCGTTATATACATAATCCCATATAATTATACCTATATAATTTAATAACTTCATTAATATTATCAACTTAATGCATTATTATTCTTGTAATCTTGGTAAAAACAAGGTATAAGTATACCAATTAGGAGTAAGCGCGGTGTCATTGGTATACGTAAAAAATAAGAAAAATCAAACTATATATGTGTATGAGTCCACATCTTACTGGGATAAGGAAAAGCAGCAGTCCCGTAACACGAGAGAATGCATTGGGAAACTAGTAGACAACAAATTCATCCCCAACAAACAGTACAGGATGCAACAAGAATTGGAGCAACTCAAACAAGCAAAACCTGAGGCTGTGGTCGTAACCGAATTTACTAGGAAGTTCTATGGTGCTACCTATCTGTTGGAACAGATAGGAAAGAGCTACGGCATTATAGAGGATCTTAAAAAATGCTTTGGTGATACCTACAAGCAGATACTTTCCCTTGCCTATTTCCTTGTCTTGGAGGATAACAATACCATAAGCCGCTTCCACAAATGGGCCACTACCCATGTGCTTCCCTATGATAAGACGATCACACCTCAGCAATGCGGCGAATTGTTCCAATCGGTCAGTGAGGATAAACAAGAACAGTTCTTTATATTGCAGGGCAGAAGAAGAAAGGAGAAGGAATATCTAGCTTTTGACATTTCATCTGTTTCCTCCTTCGTGGAGACCTTCAGACAACTCAGGTATAGTGAACCAAATGAACACAATCCGCTGGCCAAAATCAACCTTACCTTGTTGTACGGTGACACTTCCAAAATGCCTGTATGCTACAGCAAGTTACCAGCCTACCTATCTGAAGTCTCCACTCTGATGAGAATACTTAAAAGTCTTCCAGAGGTAATCGATGGGAAAATTAAATTCATCCTGGACCGAGATTTCTACAGCGAAAACACTGTAAACGACTTATATACAAATCATTACAAATTTCTCATTGGTACCAAAATTTCACTTCCCTTTGTACAGAAGCATCTTGATCCAGTAAGAGCTACGCTAAGGAAAGATGCCCATTATCACTCAGGCCACCAGACAGGTTACTACTCTGTGAGGAGTGAGTGGCCTCATGAAAAGGTAAAGAAACGTAACGGTGAGGTCATCAGGACAGACAAGCGGATATATGTACACCTCTACTACAATGAGCAACAGGCCATCGACGACACAACAGCCTTCAACAAGCACCTTGATCTGTTGGAGGAGGAGCTGTACGCCAACAAAAGGGTCCCCTCCCACGAAAAGCTCTACGAGAAATACTTCACTATACGACAAAGGCCAGCCAGAAAGATCAGCATCACCTTACAACAAGCGGCACTTGAGAATAAGCAAAAGGACTTCGGATACTCCTGCCTCATCTCAAATGACATCAAGGACCCCATCGAAGCATTGGATATCTATCGCTCTAGGGCTTTGGTTGAAAAGTCATTTGATAATCTCAAGGAACGTTTGCACAGGGGAAGTCCTTCAGATGCATCTGAGCACAATCTGGAAGGCAAGCTTTTCGTTCAATTCGTTGCCCATATGTTTGTCTCAGCCATCGACAAGACGATGCATGAAAAAGGTCTCTACCGGACCCATACCATGGCCGATCTGTTAGATACCCTTGACGTGATAGAGCAATTCCAGAGCCCTGGAAAATCACCCCATATCGGGGAGGTGACGGAGAAGCAGAAAACGCTCTATGCCCAGTTCGGAATTTATGTACTCCAGTAGGTATCTCCATTCAATTCTATGTATAATTCCTATACGCTGAAGAGGACTTGAGGGTTAAGGTTGGTTGGAACCTTTTGCGATACATAGCTCCCCTAACGTGGAGATTGCCCTAAGATTGAATCTTCTGGCCTCCCCTTCTTTTCTTAAAAGCATATGATTCCAATCCGAATAATCATGTTCCGCTTATTGCTCTTACCCCTGAACCACCATCTTTATCGCCACATAGCACAGGGACAAGGCAAGGACCGTATTGACGCACTTCCTTGTCTTCTCTTTCTGTAAGGCCTCTCCGATAAGGGAGCCGAACTTTGCCCAGGCAGAGACTGCTGTGAAGCTCAGCAGAGTAAAGCCAAAGGCTGAAAAAATGAGATTGAACCAGGTGTGGGGCATTGAGAACAAAAAGGTTGTGTACTCTGTGAGACCGAGGATGATAACCTTTGGATTCACGATCTGCAACATAAACCCACGTCCGAAACCCAAAGGTTTGCGCTCCCCTTCGGAAAAGGAGTATCCACTCTTGAGCGTATGGTACGCCAGATAGAAGATGTAGAGGGAGCCAATATACGAAAGAACCGTAACCATTCTTGGCAGATATCCCTGGATGAAGGCAGAAAGCAAGGAGCAGGAGAGCATTACCAAAAAGAACCCTACTGCAATGCCTACCATATATCTGAGAGAACGTATGTACCCAAAGGAAAGGCCCATTGAAGCGCTGCTGATCGTATTGGGCCCGGGCGAAAAGGTTGTGACAAATGCGAACATCAACAGCGAAATTACATCAACATGCATTCTGTAAACTCCCACGTACTGATGAGTAGTGTATCAGGGGAACTACTCGGATACAAACCTCTTGTGCGTTCAGGCCAAGAGAATTTGCCATCCCACAGTTCTTTTGAGTACGCAAAAGGGCTCTGGCCACCATGCCCACACCACTCGCGATCGAGAGACTTCCCAACATCGGATGAGTGGAGCCAATACACAGGTGACGTCATCAAGGGTATTCTTGAATTGGAGAGTTAGGAAGAAGGAACCCTTTCTTCTCTCTCTTCTCACAAAACACCTCAGAAGTTCCTTGGACAGGCCTAGCTGATCCCACTAGAAGGCGAAGAGACAGGGATACCATACCGTTTCCCCTTAGGAAAGACAAATAGGGCCTTGCAATGCAGTGCATCACAAGGCCCTATTTGTAGAGTAATCTCCAGATTGGAAAGCTTACTTCTTTGGTCCTGCAGCAAGGGCCTTTTCAGTCAAGGCGAAGAAATCACCAACATGCATGGATACCCCTGCAATGTCATCGGTGTTGCCTTCAACATTGGTAAACTCAATTTTCTTGGGATCCTGTGTAGAAACCAGATAGGCTTCAGCAGCCTGAGCCTGCTCATGCCACTCCTTACCAATCTTACTGGCCTGTATCATGCCATAGTTGCCTTCAGAGGCAAAGACCTGCTTGTCATCCCCTGCTTCATTCACGCCGCTGTAGTAGACCTGCACGATGTTGCCATTGCTGACATACACCGATACAAAGCCCTTCCAGCCATTGGAGCCAAAGTCATCTTCACTGGCATAGTAGCTTCCATCGGTATACGGTCCGATTTTCTGGACTCCAGAGGCAAGAGCCTCCTCTGCCAAAGCGTACATGCTGCTGACGTGGACAGAGACACCAGCAATATCATCGGTGTGGCCTTCTGCATCCTTATAGTTGATAGCCTTGAGGTCTTGCTTCTCCAAAAGGAAATCCTCAACACGGGCAGCCTGTACAAACCACTCGTCCTGGGCTTTGCCAAACTTCACCATATTGTAGTTGCCAGCCTTATCATAGGCTTTCTTGTCATCGCCAGCGCGGTTAACCCCGCTCCAGTTGATAGCGGCAATTCTTCCATTCAGTACAGTAAGGGAGACATATTCCTTCCAACCAGAAGAGGCAAACTGATCATCTATGGCGAAATATGCGCCGTCAGCATACGGACCACGACCTACAGGTCCGGCTTCCAAAGCTTCTTGGGCAAGGGAGAAAAAGGCATTCACATGGACAGAGACGCCAGCGATATCATCAGTGTGGCCCTCTTCATCCTTATAGGAAATGGCAGTGGGGTCCTGGGTTGCAATCAGATGCTTTTCAGCCTTTTCTGCCTGCACTGACCAGTCGGCCTGGGCCTTGCCAAACTTCACCATGTTGTACTTGCCTGCCTTGTCATAGGCTTTCTTATCTGCACCACCTGAAATGTTTACTCCATTCCAGTCCGCTTTGGTAATTTTTCCACCAGAGACAGTAAGGGTAACTGCCTCTTTCCATCCGGAAGAGGCGAATTCTTTATCTATTGCAAAGTATATACCATCCTCAAGACCTGAAGTTGTAGGCTCGATAGTAGCTTTAGGCTCTGGACTGGCAACTGTGGCTACGGTCTTAG
>DMAO01000172.1:2040-2971 GCA_003446545.1 Sphaerochaeta sp. | reverse complement strand
AATACTGTCTGATGAGAGTGATGTCAATTTCATGGGATACATAGAGGTACTGGGGCAGTTTCATGCCATCGGCATAATACTGCACCAAAAAGTTAAGCAGGGTTTCCGTCTCCTCGCCCAAGGTCTCAGCACGGTAGAGGGCACGCCCGATAAGCCTGCCGTCACGCATCTGCATCAGGGAGATGGTACACAGGGGCCCCCGCATCTCAATGGCAGCATAGTCTCGGCTCTCCTGGGCAAAGTCCTGCACCTGCTGTTCGCTACCGGTGGTGGTGATGGCATCTATCTGATCGCGCTTTATTGCCGCTTCCTCAAAGTTCAGGGCCTTGCTTGCTGTAAGCATCTCACTTTTCAGTCGCTTGACCAAAGCCTCGGTTTTGCCTTCCAACAGGTCTACCACAGCGTCTACAGAGTAGCCATACTCTTTTTGGGTGACCAGGGAAGCACAAGGGCCACTACACAGCCCGATATGATAATACAGGCAGGGTTTGTCACGTTTGCGCAAGGGAATACCACACCGACGCAGGGGAAAGAGCTTTTCGATCAGGCTAAGGTAGAGATCGAGCTTTCCCCCATCAGGGAAGGGCCCGAAATATCTCGATCCGTCATCGATGATCCTCCGGGTCCTGAATACTTTTGGGAACTTTTCGTTGGTGATGCGAATCAGCTGATAGCTTTTGCCATCTTTCAGGGAGATGTTGTAGTGCGGAGAGTATTTCTTGATGAGATTATTTTCCAGCACCAGAGCCTCAAACTCGTTGCCGGTGATGATGTACTCTATCTGTGCTATCTTCTTCACCAGGGCTTCTGTCTTGGCACTCCGGTTTGCCAGGAAGTAGCTGACTACGCGCTTCTTGAGGTCCTTTGCCTTTCCTACATAGATGATGATCCCTGTCTTGTCCTTCATCAGATAGACACCGCTGGCATGCGG
>DMAO01000172.1:0-1910 GCA_003446545.1 Sphaerochaeta sp. | reverse complement strand
ACCTTGCCCCAGAGTGAACAGACCTATCTGCAGAGCCTGCAGGAGAAGTACTCCTTCAGCTTCCAGGAACAGCGACAGATTGTGGAGACTGCATCCGACCTCCTGCAGTGGAAGATGGGTCCCATAGAGCGTTGGATTGACGAAGGGAAAGAGAAGAAGGCACAAGGCAAGAAAAGAGGCAAGGCACTTGTTGGCAACCTACTCAGGAAAGTCAACGAGGAGCGCAGGCGTCCTACCGACTATGCTGACTTCTTCCCAAGCGAACGCTTGCCCGACAAAGTCCGAAGTGTCATCGTACATACCCAAAAGATCATGGGACGGTGTCCCTGCCCTGTCGAGGGGGAAAAGACCCGCTGCTGCAATCTCAAGACCCTCGATGCTGTCCAGCAGTGTTCCTTCGGGTGTTCCTACTGCTCCATCCAGTCTTTCTACAACAAAGGCGAGATCAAGGTGGTGGGGAACCTGAAGGAACGCTTGGAGGAGATGGACCTAGACGATGATACCTGGCATATAGGCACAGGGCAGAGCAGTGATTCGCTTTTGTGGGGAAACGACTTTGGTACCCTAGACGCCCTCTCAACCCTTGCACAACGCTATCCTCAGACCATCATAGAGCTCAAGACAAAGAGCCACCGCACAGACTGGCTTGCGATGGACCTGCCATCCAACATAGTTGCCACCTGGTCGCTCAATGCTCCAACAATCATCGGGAAGGAGGAGCATCATACCGCTTCACTCGAACAGAGGATAGCTGCAGCCCGGAAGGCTGCAGACAAGGGCATCCCATTAGGCTTTCATCTGCACCCTATGGTCTGGTTCAAGGGGTGGGAAAAGGAATACGAACAGGTTATCAATGTAGTTACTGATACCTTCAAGCCAGAAGAGCTAGTCATGTTCTCCTTGGGAACATTGACCTTCACCAAGGCTGTTTTGCGCACCCTCAGAAGCCAGGGACGCGAAAGCCGCATCCTCGATATGGAGCTTACAGAGGCTGCAGGCAAATACTCCTACCCTTTGGAGACCAAACGAAGGATGTTTTCCCATGCCTACTCATGCTTCCCCCAGCAGTGGAAACAAACAGGCCCGTTCTTCTATCTCTGCATGGAGGACCCTTGCCTGTGGGAACCCACCTTTGGCTACAGCTATACCAATGACAGGGCCTTTGAGACGGCCATGAAAGAGGCTTACCAACAGAGAGTTGCTCTTGTAGACGAGAAGAGGCATCTGTCCATATAGGTGCATATAAAAGAATACCAGCTTTTGCTTGTTTTCTGGTATCTGCATACTATAGACTGAGAGAGATTATCCTGCAGGAGCATAGAAAAAATGAGCAGACGCAACGATGCAGTTCGAGTGTATGAAGTTCCAACCTACAAACAGATTTTTCCCTTTATCATGCCCAAACGGTGTGATTCACTCGTATTTCAGACTATGGTGTTGGATCTGACCAATGCTGTAGCATTCATCAAGAAGAACAAGCGTTCAGATGGTGCCAACTATAGGGTCTTCGAGCTCTTCATCGCCGCCCTGATGAGAACCATAACCCTCAGGCCCGAACTGAACAGGTTCATAGCAAACTACCAGTATTGGCAACGCAAGGAGCTGTCGGTTAACTTCGTAGTGAAAGAGGACTACACCGACGATGCCCCTGAGCACAGTATGCCGTTGTACTTCTCAGAAGATATGACCTTGGAAGAGATTTCCAAGATTATCAATGATGCGATCATAGCACAACGCCAACCTGCAAATGAGAACTTTACCGATAAGGCAATCCTCTTCTTCATTAAATTCCCCAAGTTTTTCATCAGGATGGTAGTTGGTCTTGCAGGCTTGCTTGACCGCTATGGCAAGGCCCCGAAGGCCTTGAGGGATGCAGATGGCCTGCATACCACCATATTCATCAGCAACAT
>DMAO01000338.1:11717-12225 GCA_003446545.1 Sphaerochaeta sp. | reverse complement strand
CCAGATGTTCCGTGCTGTAATGGGTGGATCTGGCATGACCGCAGAGACAGTCGATTTCTGGTCAAAGGTATTCGAGTTAGTCGCTGCAACCGACCAGTGGAAGAATGATTACATCAATAAGAGCGCTCTTGACGGCACGTACATGGGTGCTGAAAAGTTTGGCCTTTACTCCACCGAGAATTCTGAACAGCTTTACCAGATGGGTAAGAAAATCGGACTATTCGAATAATCGTCTGAACCCGAAAGAATCTTAACGACATGAAGAGGAGAGTGTTTTTTCTCCTCTTCATGAATGTAATGACAGGACGGCTTTGTATATGGATATTATAATTGTTATCATAGAGATCATCGTTGCGATAGTTTGGATTCAGCAAGGCATCGTTCGTTACGATTTCTGGACAAACGGGAAGCCCGGTGGAGGTTTCATCCCGGTTATTTTCGCAGGCATTGTCCTTGGAGGTGCTCTTGTGATTCTAATCAGGGAAGTGGTTGGGGAAAAAAGTACGAA
>DMAO01000338.1:1041-11680 GCA_003446545.1 Sphaerochaeta sp. | reverse complement strand
GTCGGTATCGTATTGACTGTATTCCTTTTTACATCTATCTGGATGCGATTTCTCAGTAAATATGCATGGATGAAGACCTTCATTTCAAGTACTCTGTTTACCCTGTTCATCTATGGGATCTTCAGATTGTGGCTTCGCGTTCCGTTCCCACAGGGTTTTATTTTTCAGATATTCTAAAAGGGGAGACACAGTATGGGTAATTTTGACCTTCTTATGCAGGGATTCAGTTCCTCCTTAACGGTTATGAATATATTTCTGGCCATCGCCGGTGGATTTATGGGATTGTTTGTCGGGGCGATGCCGGGTATTGGAGCAGTGACAGGCGTCGCTTTGCTGCTCCCTCTTACGTTCAAGATGAATCCTTCTTCTGCAATAATTATGCTTGCAGGAATTTACTATGGAAACATGTACGGAGGCGCATATAGCGCCATCCTTCTCAATATCCCAGGAGACTCTCCGGCAGTGATGACTGCCTTGGATGGGTATCCGATGAGCAGACAAGGCAAGGCGGGAAAGGCGTTGTTCACGGCGAACATCTCCTCGTTTATCGGAGGGTCGATCGGGATCGTCACCCTGACGCTTTTTGGGCCTCTTCTCGCAAAGATTGGACTTAAGTTCGGTCCGGCAGAGATTGCATCACTAATCCTTCTCGCACTCACTTCAATCGGATGGTTACTTGGTGAGGATCCGTTCAAGGGTATTGTAGCCTCAGCCCTTGGAATCCTCATATCGACCGTTGGAATGGATACGATGGCCGGAGGTATTGGGCGATATACCTTTGGCTCGGTGAACCTGCTCAGTGGATTCTCATTCATACCCCTGGTAATCGGCATGTTTGGTCTTTCCCAGGTCATGGATCTGATGTCCAAGAAGGAGGAAAGTGATTCCCTCACTACCGGACCCCGCCTCACGCTCAAGGAGAGTATTCTTGATCGCTCTGAGTTGAAGAGAGTCATTCCTACGGCTTTGAAGAGCGCCGTCCTTGGAAACTTTGTAGGGTTCCTTCCCGGAGCAGGAGGAACGACCGCGTCGTTCCTCTCCTACGTGCTTGAGAAAAAGACTGGGAAGAATTCTGCTGAAATGGGTAATGGGGCCATCGAAGGTGTTGCTGCATCAGAGGCTGCCAACAACGCAGCAGCTGTCGGTGCCTTTGCACCTCTGCTTACTCTTGGTATCCCGGGGTCAGGAACCACCGCAGTACTTCTTGGAGGACTAATGATGTGGGGGCTTCAGCCCGGACCGCTTCTCTTTATCCAGCAGACCGACTTTGTCTGGGGTCTCATCAGTTCGATGTACATCGGTAATATGGCTTGTATTCTTGCAGGGCTTGTGATGATCCCGTTCTTGATGTCGATTCTCAAGATTCCCAGGGGAATCATTGCTCCCATGATTGTTCTTGTCTGTATCGTCGGAGCCTATTCTGTGAACAACAATATGTTCGATGTCTGGTTCATGATCGGAGCGGGGGTCGTCGCCTTCGTAATTCAGAAACATAAGTATCCGATAGCCCCAATCCTCCTGGCTTTCGTTCTCGCTCCTCGTTTTGAGCAGTCGATACGCAGAGCCTTCAGCATTTCTAACGGAAGCGCGAAGATCTTCATCGAGAAACCGATCTCTGCTGTCCTCCTCATCATAACGGCCTTCCTCATCCTTTCTCCAATTGTGATAAAACTGGTGAAGAAGATGCGAACAAAGTAGTAAATATCTTAATCAATACCCCGGGGTTGTTGCACTTGTCGAGTGACTGATGCAATGGCCCCTTTTTTATCTAGTTGTGGGTAATGGAATAAGGTAGGGGATACACCCATCACTGATTCTCATTTCATAACAGGTATGTAGACCGGCCTAGCTGAGTGCTAGTAGTAGGCTTGTAAGGGTTTTTTGCTATGGTAACAAAGATGTATACATATGTTTGGTAGTATGTAGCAGGATAGTAACTCATCCCCCATTAAAGGTACTGCTCACTACACACAAAAAAATTTGCCCTTCACTGCTAATGAAAGGTATCAATACCCCAGGGCAAGCCCTGGAAAGAGGATGCGTTGCCTCCTTTTCCGCCCCAAGGGGCGGGGTATCTCACCTTGCTTTCCCGGCACTCGCTCGGTAATGGAACCATGGCAAGGCTTCCGCTACTCTCGCTTCGTTGGGGAATGATGGCTTATATTTGTCTATTAGGTATTATATTTGCTCTGACTTTGCTCTGTAGGCCCTTGATAGCTTTCATGTACTCGATTCGATAGTGCTTGAATAAGAGGCAAAAGTCCTTGCTCCTATAGTCGGCATAGGTCCAGGGAAGGGCGTTGAACTGACCCTTTCCATAGATGAGAGTTACCTCTGCATAGATCCCTTTCTGCAAGGGAATCCGATGGGAGCTTTTCTTGGTGGTGGCAAGGATAAGGCTCTCTGCACTGAGCAAGCCGGGATCCAAATTGATGGTACGGCCTCCCTCTTTCTTGAATTGCTCTTCGACTTCATTGGTAATGAGCTTCGCCTCTGCAAGCAGTGAAGGGTCATACAACCTTTCAAACACCAAGAAGAATCTTTGAGGTTCAGAGCCCATTTCATCATTGTAATAATCGGTAAAGGTAAAGGGAACAGCCTCGCTAGACTCCAAGATGGGCCCGAACTTCCCCTCAAGGATGGAAAAGAGTTCTGGGTGTGCTCCCTCATCAGAAGAGAGGACACCCATCACCAACCTTGAAGGTACAAAGCCCAGAATCTTACCCATCCTAGATGCCTGCCGTATACGTTCCCAGTACGCGGACTGAAGCACAACAACTCTTCAGTTCATCCAAGGCATGCTCAAAGGAACCTTCATCCTGTCCAAGTTCGGTCTCCACAAAGAAAGAGTACTCCCAGGGTTTTCCTGGTATGGGTCGGGATTCCAGCTTCTTCATATTAAGCCCATGCTTGGTAAGGACCAACAAGGCTTCAAACAGAGAACCAGGGCGGTCTTGGACAGTAAACCTGAGTGAAGCACGGTTAACAGGCGAGATGGATCGGAACGCTTGGGCCATCTCCTCCTTGCAGATTATATAGAACCTGGTATAGTTGCGGGGATTACTCTCTATTCCTTCTGCGAGAATCTCCATGTCATGGACTGCTGCTGCAGGAGACCCTGCAATGGCAGCGAGAGTCTTGTCGTTGGAGGTCTTCACAAAGTTCACGGCACCTGCCGTATCGAAGAAAGGGATTGCCTCAGCCTGGCTAAGCTCCCCACGCAGGTAGTCCACACACTGGGCAAGCCCCTGTGGATGGGAATAGACTTTCCTGATATCCTCAAGCTTAGCCCCCGGAAGGGTAATGAGGTTATGCACAATCCTGATCTGTTGTTCCCCTACCACCTGAATATCAGGGTAGCGGTCCAAAAGGTCCAGCGTATCGAAGATGGTCCCACCAAGGGTGTTCTCCAAGGGAATCATACCATAGGTTGCCTCTCCCTGCATCAGGGCTTCAAAGATATCACCAAACTGCTTGCAGGGAAGAGTTGTGGCACTCTCATCAAAGGAACGCCTGATGGCGAGCTCGCTGAAAGCACCCCGTTCTCCCTGGAATGCAACCGTAAGGGAGGAAGCTTTCTTCCCTTTTGCATCCCCTTTCTTTGCAGTGGGAAGGGAAAGGGGAATCCTTTCCAAGGACTTGCCTACCACCGGACAAAGTGCGTGCAAATCACGCATCAGCTTCTCAAACTGGGAGGGATAGAGAGATTGTGGGCCATCACTGAAGGCCAACTCGGGGTGGTTGTGCACCTCGACCATAAGACCAGAGGCTCCACTGGCAACCAAGGCAAGGGCCATCGGACTGACCATATCCCTGATGCCTGTAGCATGGCTGGGGTCGCCGATAATCGGCAGGTGGGTCATTTTCTGGATAACAGGGATGGCACTGCAGTCAAGGGTGTTGCGCGTTGCACGTTCATATGTGCGGATACCCCGCTCACACAAAACAATCTGATCGGTACCACTAGCCATAAGATATTCGGCTGCCATGAGCCACTCCTCAATGGTCGCACTGAGCCCTCGCTTGAGCATTACCGGCATTCCGGTCTTCCCTACAGCCTTCAAGAGCTCGAAATTCTGCATGTTCCTAGCCCCTATCTGGAACATGTCTATATAGTTGGCCATCATATCGACATCACCGGGATTGACAATCTCGCTGGTGATAGGCAGGCCATACTTCTCCCCTGCCTCCTTGAGGTACTTCAGCCCCTCCTCACCCATGCCTTGGAAGGCATAGGGAGAGGTTCTAGGTTTGAAAGCCCCACCACGCAACATGACGGCGCCGGCATCACGGACAGCCTGGGCAATCTCCATGATCTGCTTTTGGCTCTCAACAGCACAGGGACCGGCGATGATGGCGACCCGATTGCCTCCAATCTTCACCTTACCCACAGTAACAATGGTGTCCTCTTTCTTCAGCTCGCGTGAAGCGAGCTTGTAGGGCTTGCTGATGGGAATGACTTTTGCCACCCCTTCGAGTAACTCAACCTCACGAAGATCGAGAGAACTCTGGCCCACAGCACCAAAGACAGTCTCTTCCTGTCCAATGATTTCCTTGACGGTGTAACCCTTGCCAACCAAGAAGGACCTGATGTTCTCTTGCTGCACCTCGGTTATGTGTTTCTTGAGTACGATTATCATGCGAACACGCTAGAATGTATCCTCCAAAAGGTCAAGTGAGCATTGTCTTTTTAATCCTGGCATGGTATGAAATCTGCTATGGGAAATCACTACTGGGATGAGATATTCTCCTCGTTCAGAAAGGCCATCGAAAGCGAAGGCCGGACACTACCCGCCCTATCCATCATCGCTGGACAGAATAAAGACCCCTACCGTGTACTTATCGCCACCATCCTCTCATTAAGGACACGAGATGAGGTTACCCTTGCTTCAAGCAACAGGCTCTTTTCCCTTGCCGATACCCCCTCTTCCATGCTTGGGCTGTCTTTGGAGGAAATAGAGACGGCTATCTATCCTGCAGGATTCTATAGGACCAAGGCAAAGACCATACACTCCATCAGCGAAATACTGCTTTCTGAATACGGAGGGAAGGTCCCTTGCTCACGTGAAGAGCTGATGGAACTGCCTGGTGTTGGGATAAAGTCGGCCAACCTAACCCTAAACCTGGGCTTCGGCATAGAGGCCATCTGTGTGGACTGCCATGTACATACGATTGCAAACAGGATGGGATGGGTAACCACACAAAAGCCTGAGCAGACAGAAGTTGCACTTCAGAATGTCATGCCCAGGAGATTTTGGATACCACTTAATGAACTGTTGGTGACCTACGGACAGCTCATCTGCACCCCAGTCAGCCCATGGTGTTCGAAGTGCCCACAACAGCAAACCTGCCCGAAGGCAGGAGTGGAGATTTCACGATAATGCTTTCTTAGAAACATCAAAGGTTGCGATCAGGACAATCAGATGGAACATCACGCTCTCTATCCAAGAGACCCAATGCTCTGCCCTAAAGCCACGAAAGCCCGGGGCAATGTCGGCAAAGAAGATAACCGCTACCCAGATGACCAGCACTGCAATAGTTCCCGCTTTGACAAATACGTCTGAGAGCTTATTCGTAAACAAGGGAATAAGCATGACAAGACCTCCGAGCATCACGATGACAGCAACCAGATAGATGATCACGTCACTGCTGAATGCAGCATACAACGCTCCTATACCGGAGCTTCCTCCACGGGAAATGAGACCTTGAAGTCCTATGCTGATATACAGCAGGGAAATGACAAGCCTCAATACAAACGCACTATTCTTCTTAGTAATTGCACCAGTTCCAGCCATTACAAACTCCTTTATGATCCGTATCAGTAAACGTCCCTCACGACTTGGGAAACAGCCTCAGCCTTTCCCAAAGTATAGAAGTGGACGCCGGGAACCCCCTGTTCGATCAGGTCCTTTGCCTGCTTCTTACACCAATATATCCCAACTTCCTTCACTTCGGAGAGTTTCTTTGCTTTTTCAAGGAGTTCGACGAGCTCTGGGGGAAAATCAACATGGAATGTCTGGGGGATGGTGGCAAGATCACGCTTGCTGCCGATCGGTTTGATGCCGGGAATGATGGGAACGGTGATACCACTTTGGCGACACTCTTGGACAAACCGATAGAAAACACTGTTGTCAAAGAACATCTGTGTCACGATGTACTGTGCCCCACAGGCAACCTTATGCTTTAGGTGTTCCAAATCAGAGAGGCGATTTGCTGCCTCTGCGTGCTTTTCCGGGTATCCTGCAACTCCTATGCAGAAGTTTGTCTTATCGCCGTTGACCAGAGACTCATCCAGATAGATCTCCCGATTCAGGTTTGCTATCTGTGTGACCATATCACTGGAATACTCATGCCCTCCCTTGATAGGGACAAACCGTTTCTGTCCGTGTGGGGGGTCTCCCCGCAGGGCAAGGACATTGTTGATGCCCAAGAAGTTGAGTTCCAACAGGGCGTCCTCAATCTCTTCACTACGCATGCCACCACAGATAAGATGGGCAACCACCGGTATGTTGAAGGTATGCTGGATAAGCCCAGATAATGCAATGGTGCCAGGTCTCTTGCGTACAGTCCGCCGTTCGAGCAACCCATCTGGGCGCTCTACATAGACAACCTCTGCCTGGTGATTTGTCACATTGATGTAGGCAGGCTCGAAAAGGCTCAGAGACCGTACAGTATCCAAGAGCACTTCTGCATTCCCACCCTTCAAGGGAGGGACCAGTTCAAAGGTGAACAGCGGCTTCTTAGCCTGGTTTAGGATGTCTATAACTTTCATAGCCCTAGTATTCCATACCAGAGAGCAGTGTGACAAGCGTATCCCTTGCAATGCCCTTCCTTTGGGCATAGAGAGCAACTTGAGCCTCTGAAACCTTGCCAATGGAGAAATACCGAAGGCCCTCCCCACCTATGAGCATGGAACAGACTGTAGAGGCAGGATCCATGGCAAAGCTCTCGGTAAGTCGGACACCAATTTTCTCTTCGGCTCCGAGCAGGTCAAAGAGGGTACGCTTCTCACTATGGTCACTCCACGATGAGTATCCTGGGGCTGGCCTGATGAAAGAAGAACAGGAACATCCCCACTTCTCCCTAAGAAAAGCCTCCGCCTCATCAGCAAGAACCTCGGCAAGCCTGTCAGCAAGCATCTGAAGCGCCAGATGGTTTAACCCTTCGTTAGCTTGCTTCATGTACGCACCAAGCTCAAGGGCTGAAGTAGCAACCAACAAGCCTACCGTATCGTCCTTGGCGATAGCATCGGCGAGTGAGAATCCATTCTCTTCATTGCGTAGGAAAAAGAAGGAGGCAGGGCCTACCTGCACTTCAAGCCGATCACTGTGGGCAGGAAAGAGTCCGCAGACAACCTTGCAGCCTGCAGTGAAGAGGCCCTGTATTTCTTTCTTTTCCAGAAGTTCCTTCGCTTCCCGTACCAACTTCTGTCCCTCTTCACTTGCGAAGGGAACCTTCCAGGCAGAGCAGTACATCTTATAGTTGATCTTCTCTGCCAAAACAGGGAGGGAGAAATCCTTCAGGACAAAGACCCCGTATTCCTTTGCTTTGGTACCTGATCGTTTCTGTTCCTGCTTTGCCAGAAGAGCGGCATAGTCAAAGCCCAGCGGCGTACTCTCCCTCCCCTGGTCCTCTTGTACCAGCCTGAGTGTTTCTTCAGCATGTTCACGAAAGAACTTCTCTCGCCCTTCACCTACTGCCAGCTGGGCAGTCAGGGCCATAGCCGAGGCATCCTTGGTCTGTATGACAGGCCCCCCATACAGGGGAGACAGTCTGACCGCGGTGTGTAGGGCACTGGTAGTGGCTCCTCCCACAAAGATGGGTATGGTGAAGCCCTTCTCTTCAAACAACCTGATCACCGATGCCATCTCCCTCAGTGAGGGGGTTATAAGCCCGCTGAGACCGACAAGATCAGCATTGTTCTCCATAGCCGATGCAAGGATAGTCTCCTTGGGAACCATCACCCCAAGGTCAATGACCTCGAAGTTATTACAGGTGAGGATCAGGCTGACTATGTTCTTGCCGATGTCATGCACATCTCCCTTGACCGTTGCCATGATAACAGTCTTCTTCTTATGGTTGCTCAAAACAGCTTTTGATCCCTCAAGAAAGGCAGTAATGCGGGGTTGGAGGATATCAACAGCCATCTTCATGGTACGTGCACTACGTACCACCTGAGGAAGGAAAAGCTTGCCTTTCCCAAAAAGGGCTCCTACTTCTTTCATCCCATCCATCAGGGGCCCTTCAACAAGAGCGAGGGGATTCTCTTCAGAAAGAGAAACAAGGTCACATTCAAGAAAGCTGTTTTCCCCCTTGAGAACCGCCTGCACTAGCCGTTCTCGAGGAGGAAGGCTTTTCCACTCTTCAGCCCTATTCCCCTGGTGCATAGTCCCAGTGGCTGTTGTTTCTGTTCCTTTGCGAATCTTTTTTTGGCTTGGTTCCAAGGCAAGGTCGATAAGCTCCTTTCTGACAGAGGGAAGGTCCTCACCCCCTGCAAGCAGGGCGCGGGTGATGATATCCTTAGCCCTTGGTTCTATGGATTGCACATCCCTGCCTACCGCTGGATTCACGATGGCCATATCCAGCTCGGAGAGGTCAAGGAAGATGGCATGCATATCGTTGCGCAAGGCATTGTTTCCCCTGAAGGAATAGGAGAGGTTGCTGATGCCTCCTATGGTATGGCAGTGGGAAAGGTTCTTCTTGATCCAGGAGACTGCCTCCAAGAAGTCACGGGCATACGTGTCACTCTCATCAAGGCCTGTGGCAATGGTGAGTACGTTGGAATCAAAGATGATATCCTCTGCTCGTATTCCTGCAAGTAAAAGGAGGTTGTAGCTGCGTTTTGCAATGGCAATCTTTCGCTCATAGGAATCAGCCTGCCCCTCTTCATCGAAGAGCATGACAACCATGGCAAAACCATAGGATGCTATGATTTTTGCCCTTGACAGGAACTTCTCCTCCCCCTCCTTCAGGCTGATGGAGTTTACGATACCCCTACCCTGGATTTCCTGCAGGGCCCGTTCAATGACGTCCCAGTCAGAGGAATCCAACATTGTAGGGACCTTGCTCACTGAGGGGTCACTACCCATATGCCTGAGAAATGTTACCATGCTCGACTGTGCATCGAGCATGGAGGCATCCATGCAGAGGTCGATGACATCACAGCCTTCCTCTATCTGGGTACGGGCAACACCGAGAGCCTCTTCCCATGCATTCTCTTGTATGAGGCGGGCAAACTTTCTGGAACCCGCAACATTGGTACGTTCCCCAATGACCAGAAGCCTATCACCTGGGACAGGACAGGCTTCCAATCCGGCAAGAAGGAGAGTGCTCTCCCGTTCATGCCGTATATGTACTCTCTTACCTCGTACTGCCTTGGCCAAGGCTCTGATATGTTCCGGCGTTGTTCCACAGCACCCTCCTACGATATTCAGGCACTCCTCTGCCAAGACCGGTTCCAGTTCCTTGACCATCTGTAGAGGCTCCAGGCTATAGAGTCCATCCTTGTCAGGAAAGCCTGCATTGGGGTGAGCGCTAATATAAAAGGGGGCTAATCTGGAAAGTTTCCTAATTAGGGGGAGCATCTCAGAGGGGCCTGTTGAGCAATTCAGACCTAGAGAGAACAGGGGAAAGGGAGTAAGTGAGATGACAAACGCCTCCAGGGTCTGCCCACTGAGGGTACGTCCGCTCTGGTCACTGAAGGTGGCGCTCACCATCAGGGGAACCTTGCGATCTTTGGTTTGCATCGCTTCGAGACACCCCATGATCGCACTTTTGGCCACAAGGGTATCGAAGGCTGTCTCAATGAGCAGGAGATCTACACTTCCGTCCAGCAGCACCTCTGCCTGCTGGGTATACATCGCCTTGAACGAGGCAAAATCACTCTGGCGATAAGAAGGGTCATCGACTTGGGAAGAGAAGGAGAGGCTCCGGTTTGTAGGGCCTAGGACCCCAGCGACAAAGGCATAGCCGTCATGGGAACTCTCAAAGTCCGCAGCAGCTTCCCGGGCTATCTCACAGCCAGCCTGGTTGATGGCAACCACATCAGGTGAAAGGCCATACTCCTCCAGGTTGAAGGCATTGGCACAGAAGGTGTTGGTCTCGATGATATCGCAGCCCGCCTCAAGGTAGGCAGTGTGGATACCGAAGATGACATCCCCACGGCTGAGGTTGAGAAACTCGTTGCATCCGAGCGCTGTCTTCCCATCCAACGTGAAATCATCGCTATCCAAACCTTCAGCTTGGATCATGGTCCCCATTGCCCCATCAAGGATGGCTATACGTTCACTGAGAATCTTATGCAGATATTCTTGTCTGTTCATGCTTGGCTTCGTACCTCCAGCTGTCCACAGAGTGCCAGCTTTGTATCAAGTAATACAAGAGCAGAGAGTATCTCCCCTTTACCGTTCATCTCTTCAGATACGTCCTTTACATCAGCTTCTACTCGCACCTTGTTGCAGAAGGCTGTTGCATAGGAATCGGCCAAGGAGGCGTCATGGCAGGCAACCATGACAGCATCGGCGGCGCCGAAGCTGTAAGAATGGCCCACCTTCGCAGAGGAAGTGCACACACCCAGTGGGCAATGTTTGGGTTCCACTATGATGGAAACCTTACCCGAAAGGCTGTTATTCCCCGCAAA
>DMAO01000338.1:0-946 GCA_003446545.1 Sphaerochaeta sp. | reverse complement strand
CTGGCCATAGGTCCGGTCCCGGAGAGCCTTGAGGAACGGAGCATGCCGGCTATGAAAGGGGACACCTTTTCCTCCCTCTCCTTCAGGGGGACGAACGATCGGAGAAAAGAGGGGTCAGGATAGCTAAGTATCTCATTGCGCAGCTTTCTGAGGAGCCTTGCTCCTTCCAGAGCAAGAGCTTTTCCATCTGCCGAGTAGGGGGTATAGCCAATCCAGAGGTCACTCTCTCCCACTGCAAAGGTGATGGAGGCAAACCTGGAATGTCCCATCGCCTTGCGGTAGGAGCGCTCCTCATACATGGTCTATGCCTCACGCTCGTTTGACAGGGAGAACAGCTGCATGGGACAGGCCTGGACACAGAGACCACAGAGCACACACAGATCGGGATCATGGACCAGCTTCCAATCCTTATCCATATAGAGGGATCTAGGGGAACAGACAGCGGTGCAGGCACCACAGTTGATGCACCGGTCCTCTTGGAAGTTCAGTTCCTTGACCATCTCAGAGACGAGGATTCCCGTCTGGTTTAGCCAGAGAACACTCTCTTTTATAGCCTCTCCAGCACCTGAAAGTTCTACGATGAGCTTACCTCCCCTTCCGGAGGCCACATCGGCGTTGAGGATGTTGATATCCACATCATAGGTTCGGACAAGCTTGCTTACCAGAGGTTGCTCTACCAGGGTCGGGGAGAATCTGAGTGCATAGCGTTTTTTCATCGTGAGCCTCCTTCCCTAGGAACCAGGGGTTTGACAAAGCTTTTCTCTGGAAGAGGATGGACCGCTTCGGTGAGGGTGAACTCTCCCCTCTCTATCCAGCTCTGCAACAACTTTGCAATGTCGCGTGCCTTGCTCAAGGAAGAAAGGGGGGCACTCTTGGCCTCCCTTCCGTTGGGCAAGAGGACCTTTCCACTTTGCAACTCTTCATAGGTGACCCTGCATACACTTGG
>DMAO01000241.1 GCA_003446545.1 Sphaerochaeta sp. | reverse complement strand
CGTGAACAGGCAGAACTGCTTGGTTACTATCCCTCACGCACAGCCACACTCTTTGCAAGCAACAAAAGCCTCTCCCTCGGCTTCGTCGTTCCCTACTACAAGAACATCATGCCCTTTACTCGATCGTACTTTCCTTCCCTGCTTGACGGACTGCTCGTAGGTGCCATGAATCGTGACTATAGCATAGGGATCGTCTTTGAAAACCACTTGGGAAAATACCGGACCTACAACGAACTGATCAACTCCCATAGCTTTGACGGCCTTGTCTTTGCAATTACCCAAGACAACTTTGCAGGCCTTCAATCAATGATCGACAATGAAATACCCTTTGTCCTGGTCAACAACTACCAGGAGGGTGCAGCAAGCATCTATGCCAAACCTGATAATGGCATGCAGAAGGCAATAGCACACGCAACTTCCTTAGGACACTCCTCAATAACCTACATCACAGGGGACCTTCGCTTTAAGAATGGGAAAGACCGCCTTGCCGTATTTGAAGAACAGGCATCTCTTAATCATATCCATGCACACATCATTGAAGGTGACTTTTCCAGAAAATCAGGTTTTGAGTCGTTTGAAAAGATGCAACAACGCCCTTCCTTGGTCATGACAGCCAGTGACCGACAAGCCTTTGGCTTCATGCAAGCCTGTATGGAACAAGGCCTGCATGTCCCCCGGGACATCTCTGTCATAGGCTATGACAACTTCCAGCCAGCAGGGACAAGTGCTCCCCCTCTGACTACCGTCGATCACCCCGTTACTGAAATGGGCATCATTGCCGCTGAAATGGCAATAGACATGATCCAGAAGAAAAATACACCCGAACAAAAATGGCTGGATACCGGCTTTGTCATACGTAAATCGACAACCGAGTGTAGGCACTGATATGAGAATCATCATAGTCGGGTGTGGAGGAATGGGCACCTATCAGGCTAAGAAGTTCCAACAGCTGGGGGCAACCATCGTAGGAGCCATAGACCATAACCCTACAAACTTGGATACCTTCTGCAACCTGTATGCTGTTCCCTGGAGATCTTCCTCTTTAGATGATCTGGCTTTGATGAGAGGCAAGGCAGATGCAGTCTCCTGTGCACTTCCTGATAGGTACCACCTATCATGCTGTATGACTGTTCTTGCCATGGGCTTTGCCCTATTTGCAGAGAAACCCATGGGGAGCACCCTCAGTGATGCTAGGAGCATCGTAGAAGCCTCACACGCCGTTCTCATGCCTTCTATGGTGAATTACTCCAAGCGGAACATGAAAGCCCTTCATGCCCTTAGGACAGTTGTATTAGAGGACACCTTGGGAAAGCTCTTGTCGGTGACAATACAGTACAACCAAGGATGGGTCCTCACAAACGCCTGGGGCGACTGGAGAACGGAGCCCCGTTGGAAATGGCGCCTCTTGCCGACTGCAGGCAACGGGGGTTGTATCGGTGACCTGGCAAGTCACCTTGTCGATGCACTATTCTTCCTGTTCGATTCGGTTACCTTCATGCGAACAACCTCTTTTAGTACCCTTGGGGAGCTTGTCTCCGACGGAACGATTCCCTTATGTGATGAATATCGCCAGACCTTCCTGAGAAATGGATCGGTCCCTGTTGCCTATGAAGGCTTCTTGCAAATAGGGGTTGGCATTCCCTGTCATCTTTCCTGCACACAAGTCTCACCCTCTGACGGTGATACTGTTCGTATTTCAGTAGTCGGTTCACGCGGTCAGGCTACCTTCGATTCCTCACATTCACGAAATTCGGTCAAGGTCACATCGGATACCGGCTCATGTGTTGTTGAAGGTCCGCCTACCGTCACTTCGACCTATGCATCCTTCATGAATTGGGTGGACAATAGCGTACCTGCGAGGCCGACACTGTCTGACGGCCTGCTGGTACAAGAGATCTTAGAGGAGATGAAACAATGTCGATTAAGCTAGGTGCTGTCCTTTGTGCAGATGAGGTTACTCCATCATCCTTGAATACTCTCTCTTCCCTGGGGTTTGAAACCATAAACATAACCTTCTGGCAGTCCTTGGGAACCTTCGATCTGCCTCAGCTTGCTGAGACAGTCGCCGCAAGTCCCTTGGAAGTCTCAGCGCTCTCCATCTTTGGCAATACACTCTCATCTGTCGATACCCTGTCAGGGTGGGAATCACTCATCACCCATTCCTCCCTGTTCGGCTCCCCCTATGTGACCGGCTTTGCTGGTAGGGTGACAGGCAAGAGTGTGGAGGACTCCTTATCAGCATGGAAAGCAACCTTTTCCTCTTTATTGGATTTGGCGTACAAGCATGACTGCCCTGGACTCCTGTTTGAGAATTGTAGGATGGGAGACCTTTGGAAGCGGGGGAATTGGAACATAGCCATAAATGGTGAAGCCTGGGCCCTCATGTTTGATACCCTTGATGACTCTAGGCTTGGTCTGCAATGGGAACCCTGCCACCAGGTAGAGGCTTTCCTTGACCCCCTGATTCAATTGAAGGGGTGGCTTCCCAGGGTGAAGCATATCCATGGTAAGGATGCCCTTGTCAACTGGGATTTGCTCAAGGTCATCGGACTGTATTCCCCAAACAAAGCCACTAGCTCCGTACTTCCCGGTGAAGGGGACAGTGACTGGGGCGCCATCATACAGCTGCTGAAAGAAGGTGGCTATGAGGGCAGCATAGACATTGAGACAAAAAACCAGACGTTTTTCCCTGAGCTGGAAGAGAAGAAGCAGTCAAGGGAATACTTGCAGAAATACCTCTGATGGCATTTTTTTGATTTTTCCCACTTGCAGTTTCTCTGAATTGTGATACCATGACAGTTGTTACGGCGTATGTGGTAATACATTTTTTTTACCAATTATGCACGCGCGTGCATTGGAGGTTGCATGAAACAGCTACGATATGGAATGGTAGGTGGAGGTCCTGGTGCTTTTATTGGGGATGTCCATAGGAAAGCGATCAGAATGGATGATCTTGCTGTGCTCGTTGCCGGCACTTTTTCTCGTGATACTGAGAAATCAAAGCGCTTTGGCACAGAGTTGGGCCTGTCTGAAGACCGGCTTTACACAGACTTTGCTACAATGGCAAAAGAAGAAGCCAAACGAGAAGACGGCATACAGTTTGTCGTGTGTGTCACGCCAAATGTATCTCACTTTGCCATCTGTAAGGCATTCCTATCCGAAGGGATATCAGTAGTCTGTGACAAGCCCTTGACCTGGACAATAGAGGAAAGCGAAGAGCTCGTTGCACTGACCAAGAAGAAGGATCTGCTGTTCGGGGTCACCTATTCCTACACCGGCTATCCCGCTGTCAAGCAGATGCGTCAGATGGTCAGCTCTGGCTCATTGGGAAAGATTACCTTTGTCAATGCAGAATACCCCCAGGATTGGCTTGCCTTGCCAGTCGATGAGAATAATAAGCTGGCCCCCTGGCGTATCGACCCCAAGACTGCGGGAAAATCGAACTGCCTGGGTGATATTGGAAGCCATATAGAGAACATGGTAGCGACAGTCACTGGCTTGGAGATAGAGCGTGCCCTTGCTCGTCTTGACCACATCGTTGACGGGCGCACCCTCGATGACAATGCCTCTGTCATGGTCGAATATAAAGGCGGAGCCAAAGGCTTGTACTGGTCAAGCCAGATAGCCTTTGGGAATGACAATGGCTTGAGGATCAGGGTATATGGTGAAAAGGGAGGATTGGAATGGAGGCAGGAAGACCCTGACCATTTCAGTTTTACTCCCTGTGATGCCCCCCAGCAGAAATGGAGTAGGGGACGTGATGAGTTTAGCCCATCGGCACAACAGTATTCCAGAATTCCTGCGGGACACCCGGAAGGCTTGTATGAGTCCTTCGCGAATATCTACAGGAGTTACATCCAGGCTCTGGGAAAGAAGCTCAGTGGAGAGACCCTTACTGCTGCTGACTATGATTTCCCTACCGTAGAAATGGGGCTTAGAGGGGTTGTGTTCATCAACAAGTGTGTCCAGAGCAGTGAGAAGGGTTCAGTTTGGGTGAAGTTTTAGCAATACACTAACACTGTGAGCACGAAGTATCTGGAAAACTATGCAAACCTGACCTTATTCAAACAGGAAACCCCTAGCATCTCAGGCATTGCCAGGGCAACCTTGCTTGTTGAGAA
>DMAO01000181.1 GCA_003446545.1 Sphaerochaeta sp. | reverse complement strand
CAACCGTGCCAGACAATACGGTAAGACTACTACGCTTGAGCTCCTCTACCAAAGGTTGTCGAGGACATGCATAGTATTGAAATTGAGCTTTGAGGGAAAGGACGAATACTTCACCTCTTTGGAGATTCTTGCAGATGGACTCAGGGATGATTTCCATAGCATGGTGCTTGAGCAACATGCGAAACTTGCCCATCTGTTTGAATTTGGTATCAATGATCGATTTCCTTTGAAGGATTTGGGCAAACGCATCACCCAGCTTTGCCAGGAAGCTGGTAGACCGGTAGTTCTGATCATTGATGAGGTTGACAAGGCCTGTGACAATCAGTTGTTCCTGACCTTCTTGGGGTGGCTTCGAGATCAATACATCAGTAGGAATACTCAGAAGAATCCTCGATATACGTTTCAGAGTGTCATTCTCGCTGGTGTGCACGATATCAATAATATGAGAATGGATATCCCTCCCGAGGAGAAACACACGTATAACAGCCCATGGAACATAGCCACTCGCTTTGATGTGGACATGAGTTTTTCAGCTTCCGAGATTACGACGATGCTTAAGGAATATGAGGAGCAACATAAAACAGGAATGGATATCGCGAAGGTTTCCCAGCGTTTGTATTACTATACTGGTGGATATCCGTTTCTTGTAAGTCTAGTTTGCAAGAGCATCGATGAAGACGGATTGTCCTGGACAAGTGAAGGTGTGGATGAAGCTGAAAAGCGTATCTTAAAAACCAACAACACTCTATTTGATGATGTGATCAAGAATCTGGTGAACCATCCTTCATTTGGTGCCATGGTCAAAGGTATCCTTCTTGATGGTGCGCATGTCCCGTTTGAGATTCGTGATCCTGATATCGACCTTGGACTGATGTTCGGGATTCTCAAGAATACTGAGGGCAAGGCTTGTGTCTCGAACGTCATGTTCGAAACGGTGATCCTGAACTATTATATCTCCACATCAAAAGCAAGGAGCCGGATTAATCGGTATGTTTCGGAAAGCGGCTCGGGCTTCCTGGAGTATGGCAAGTTGGATATGGCCTTGGTCCTGCAGCGCTTTGCCTCTTTCCTGAAATCCGAATACAGGGATGAGGATGGTTCTTTCATCGAAAGGGAAGGCTGGCTTCTCTTCCTCAGCTTCTTGAAACCCATTATCAATGGCATGGGTCATTATGTGGTGGAACCTGAGACCAGGGGTAGTCGCCGTATGGATATCATTGTCTTCTACGGTTCACAGAGTTTTGTTGTCGAGCTGAAGATATGGCATGGACAGAGCGTAGCAAACGATGCCTATGACCAGCTAGTTGGATATCTGGAAAGTTCGGCGCACAAGGATGGTTACCTCTTGAGCTTCTGCGACAATCGTAAGGCGCCACGAGTAGACAGGACCTTTGACCATGAGGGGCATACCATCACTGAGGTGATTATTGCCTATCGTGATACGGTTTTATGAAATCGAATCCCCGATTCCTAAAGCGCCATTGATTGGATGAGATTGACTTGATTAGCCTTCCCGGTAAAGGATCTTTTCAAAGGCTACCTCTGGAACAAGGAGACAGAATTCTGCCATACAGAGCGATCACCTCAGCTCACAACGATTTCATCAGTCGCCGGGTCTGGCCAACCAGATAGAGCGGCAAGGTGACCAGGGTGTAACGGTAATCGGATTTTGGTAGGGAAGAGGTGACAGTCTCCACCACAGGAGTACTCGTTGAGAACCGCAATGCTACGGGAAGGTGTTTCAATTCCATGAACAGATGCAAGGATTTCAACGTCCCTGTTTTTCCCGATTTCACCTCGACAGGAAGTATGGAATTTCCCTGCTGGATCACAAAATCAACTTCTGCGTTGGATTGGGCTTTCTCCCTACACCAATAGTAGAGCTCGGGGTGCATATAGCTTGGTTGGCTGTAGAGCAGGTGTTGCCCGATGAACTGTTCAGCCAGTTCCCCTTGATTCGAGAAAAACAGTTCCTTGTCTTGGGAAATATCTGCTATCGACAACCCCTGTAGTGCAAGATAGAGCCCGATATCCAGCAATATCCCCTTTGATATTTTCCTATTGATCTCAGCTTTCAATGGCAGGTTATTCGCATTGGAATGATATGCCCTGTACAAAATTCGGGCATGTACGAACAAGGTCAGTATCCGGTCGGTAACTGCACTCCGCTCTTGAGAGAGTATGTCGACGTATCTGATTTTCTTGCCAACAGTGGTTCCCAGTTTGTCAAACACCTCTTGCAGCTTGGCCAAGTCTATTCGTGTCTTATACTTTGCAAAGTCATCACGGTAGGTGTTGAGGGTGGAGTATTTCACTTTGTCAGCTTTTAGCAATGAAAGCGTATCCCTGTAGACTTTGATTACTTGTGGCATTCCTCCCAACAGGTGGTAGGTCCGAAGGTATTCCAAAGCTTTTTCGTGAATGGCCTGTGGAATTTCCTCGCCCACTGTATAGGCTTGCAGATACGTTAGCAGTTGGTCGGCCCCCATCGCCTCAAGGAATTCCTCGAATTTCATGGGTCCCATGAAAAAATATTCGATCCTCCCAACAGGCATGGAAAGCTCGTATTCTTCGAGCGCGAACTCCAATAAGGATCCTGCGGCGATCACCGCAAGCTGAGGGATTTGTTCGAAAAAGTAACGCAGACAGAGGATTGCCGCCGGGTTAGCCTGAATCTCATCAAGGAAGAGTACAGCCTTATTTGTGTCGATCCTTACATTGTACAGGATTTCCAAGGATTGAAGGATCTTCTTGGGCTCATTTGATGCAAACAGACTTTTTAGTGAATGGGTTTGTTCAAAGTTGAGTTCAATCAACTGGAGGCCATTATTCTGGCAGAACAATCGGACCAATGTTGATTTTCCCACTTGTCTGGCACCACGTATGATAAGCGGTTTACGATGGGGACTTTTATACCATTCTGACAGATCTGCTTCTTCTTTTCTTTTCATGACTGTAGTATAGCATACAACCTGATAAATATAAGGGTAAAAAAAGCATCTAACATGATAAATATAAGGGTAAAATTGTACTTGATCTTGCTTGTAGGGAAGCAAGCAAGAGCTTGACACCCTCATCGCCTTCTTTCAACAAATCATAGAGTGAACAGCAGTGAGATGAGTATCTGGATACTAGGCATCCCGAATACCTTTCACAAAACCCCATTGGTGAGAACAAGGAATGCTTTGGTATTACAAGAGATTCCCTGCCAAAAGCTCTTACGTCCAAACCTTCCAAATACAGCAATCCAGGAGTATGATAGTCCTGTATGGATGAGAGATTGCTCCAGTTTTTCTCTTCTCTCGATCGATCACGCTTTGTCGACGACCAGTACAAAGCCCTGGCCAAACTTGACCGACCTTTACCCATAGGGTTCGGGCAGACAATCAGCCAACCAAGCCTCGTTGTCTATATGACAGAACAGCTTCAACTCAAGAAGAATCACAGAGTCCTGGAGATCGGGACAGGAAGCGGATATCAGACCGTATTCCTTGCTGAGTTTTCCAAAGAGGTGTATACCGTTGAGGTTCTTGAAGAACTGAGCACAAGGGCACATGAGCGACTGGATACATTTGGGTATCAGAACATCCACTACAAACTTGGTGACGGAAGCCTAGGCTGGGCAGAACATGCCCCGTATGACAGGATACTGGTAACCGCAGCACCCAGAAAGAAACCCCAGGACCTGATCGATCAGCTTGCCCCGGAGGGCATCATGATCCTCCCCATAGGTCCTACCAGTTGGCAGGAGCTGGTTATGATCACCAAGGACAAGGAAGGCAAGGTGACAGAGAAGAAGCTTCTTGATGTTGCATTCGTTACATTGGTAGGGAAGTACAGCTGACAGGATACTTTCCAGCCCTGGTGGTGTATTGATGGTTGAGCGATCATTTGCAGAAGGCTAGGGAATCGGTACGAGTACCGGTTCCCAGGGATTACTCCCATATTCCTCATAACCCTACTTGTAGTTGTGTATCTCATCGCCCCCAACTAGCAGGAGCCACTTGGATCCTGCTAGCCTTTAAGCCCAAACAGGAACTCTTCACAGGCTCTCTGTTCCTGAGCTACATGAATCTCCTGACAGTCACGATAGCAGAAAACCTGATAGGCCTATCTACTTATATTGACAGGTATAGAACATGGCTGGCAAAAACTACTCTCCCTAACAGCGGGAAAGAAATTCTACATAACGCAGGTACAGATACCTGAGGACGCCCTTACCATCGAGGGGAAGTTTCAGGTACCACCCTTCGCAGAACTCAGCATGGAAGACCAGATCTTTATCGCAGCGTTCATACAGACCCACGGTTCGCTCAAGTAGATGGAGTCAATCTTCAACATCAATTACCCCACGGTGAAGAACCGTCTGACCAGCATAGCGCGTCATCTGGACATTGTTGATGTTTCGATACAGGTATCCAACTCGGTCTCCAGCATACTTGACCGTCTGGAGCAAGGGGCCATATCTATCGCGCAGGCAATTGAGGAGATAGGATAATGTTACCCATGCTGTTCCGTGTAAAAGTACAGGATGAAAAGAAACCCTTCTGGTTGTATATGCCATTGGGACTCGTCCATTTGCTTTTTGTTCCACTACTTATACTTGGGTCAATTGCCATCGTAGTACCTCTTGCGATACCCAGAACAGCCAGACAGGCCCGGCCCTATCTCCAGTTGGTTCTGGCTCTGCCCTCGCTACTTTCAGCTAGCATCGGTACGGAAATTGCGATTCAATCGAATGAGAAAGATATAGCGATATATATACTTTAGGACACAGTAGGAGAAGTATCATGAGTGATGAAAGACTGAGAATATTGCACCTTCTCTCCGAAGGGAAACTCACCCCTGAGGAAGCGGAAAAACTGTTGCGGGCCATTGAAAGTGGCATCCAACAGATTGAGAGCACCAGACAAAACTAACCTGGCGATATCAGAGGAAAATACCTGTATGTACAGGTGGAGCCGAAGGAAAGGAAATCTTCTGAGCGGGTATCGGTCAAGGTCGGTCTGAACATATCCAAACTGATTCCCATGGAGGCACAGGACAAAATCCATTCCTCCATGCACGATAGTGGCATTCCTTTCAACTTCAGCACTATAGACCCCCAGAACTTTGAGGAAATCCTAGAAGCCCTTGAGCAGATGAGTATTGACGTAGACACCGACGAGTCTACTGTCAAAGTGTTTTGTCGATAGTAGGGAAGCGGGAAAGGGTGCCAAAACCATTTTGGCACC
This sequence comes from Sphaerochaeta sp., assembly GCA_003446545.1. GTDB lineage: Bacteria > Spirochaetota > Spirochaetia > Sphaerochaetales > Sphaerochaetaceae > Sphaerochaeta. The sequence continues at coordinate 105 of DMAO01000181.1, read as the reverse complement.
CTTTCCCGTTCTATATCCCAACATTCATATAACTGGCCTTGCATTCTTTGCTTGCCAATCTGTTTCAGCGCATGAAATACAGGGAACGTCTTAGCACCCCCCAAG
>DMAO01000216.1 GCA_003446545.1 Sphaerochaeta sp. | reverse complement strand
TATTTTGATGCCTTCAAAAAGAAAGGGATTACTTGCCTTATCTTGGCGGTCTCCCTCTCTGATACCCTGCAGGTCGCAGACCGTCTGGTAATCCTCACTGGAGGCAGGGTCGATCGTGTGCTAACTCGCAATGAATTCTCCCAGTATGGTGGTATTGCCGGTTCCATACCCCTCAAATCTAAAGAATAGACACCCTTTTCCAATAAATCACCACCTATCGTTGGCAAGGACGCCATGAGATACTTTGACCATACAGGAGTACTATGGCATGAATGAGAGAGACTATAGTGTTGAAATGCACAATATTACCAAGACTTTCCCTGGGGTGCGTGCCTTGGATGATGTCTCCTTTAATATCCGTCCCGGGGAGGTAATGGCCCTTCTTGGTGAAAATGGTGCAGGTAAGTCTACCCTTATGAAAATTCTTAGCGGTGTCTATACCCGTGATAGAGGTAAAATACGTATCTTTGGCAATGAGATTGAAGGTGATTTGACCCCACGCAAGGCACAGGCTCTAGGTGTATCGATGATCCACCAGGAATTGAATATGTGTGCCCATCTCACTGTTGCAGAGAATATCTTTTTGGGAAGAGAACTAGCTAAAGGGAGCCTGCTGAACGACAGGGAGATGAATCGCCAAGCAAAAGGGGTCCTTGATTCCTTACAGATAGACATAAAACCTGAGATGGTTGTAGGCGCTCTGGCTGTATCCAAACAACAGATGGTGGAAATTGCAAAAGCGTTGCAAGCCAAGTCAAGGATACTCATCATGGATGAACCGACTAGTGCCCTTACCAGTGTTGAGATAACCCAACTCTTTACTTTGATTAAAAAGCTACGGGATACAGGTTGTAGTATTGTCTATATCAGTCACAGACTTGAAGAGCTACAGTATATCGTAGATAGGGTCACCATCATGCGTGACGGGAAATTCATTACTGAACAGCCCTTCAAGGATCTGAAGCTGAATCAAATTATTTCCTACATGGTTGGGCGCGAGATTAAGGAGAAGTTTCCCCGTGTACCTGCCAATAGAGGTAAGTTGGCGCTTTCAATCCGTAATTTGAAGGCAGGCCGAATGGTCAAGGATGTATCCTTGGATCTGTACCAGGGGGAGATCCTAGGCATTGCTGGCCTTATGGGTGCTGGAAGGACTGAGATGACCCGGGCGTTATTCGGAGTAGACCACAAGGATGGCGGGGAGGTTGAGATCGAGGGTGTCCCAGTCAAGATAACCTGTCCTGAGGATGCTATAGCAGCTGGCCTGGTATTAGTTCCGGAAGATAGGAAACGTGACGGCCTCTGTGTAAAGCTTTCTGTAAGGGAAAATATCGCACTGCCAAACCTTGATATTATTTGTAATGCGGCAGGAGTCATTAATCGTACGATAGAACGTACGATGGTAGAGAAAGCTATATTTGATCTGAAGGTCAAGCTTCCTACAAGTGAAGTCAATGCATCATCACTCTCTGGTGGAAACCAGCAGAAGGTTGTTGTAGGAAAGTGGCTTGCTAGAGACAGCAAGGTAGTCATTTTCGATGAACCAACTCGAGGTATTGATGTAGCCGCCAAGGTTGAAATATATAATCTGATGAATGAATTGAAACAAAAGGGCATTTCAGTGATGTTTGTGTCAAGTGAGATGCCAGAGATCCTGGGGGTCTCAGATCGAATCCTGGTCATGTGTGACGGAAGGGTCACTGGCGAGCTCGACCGCTCTGATGCCACCCAGGAGAAAATTATGGAAGCTGCAACCCGGTTTGAAAACAAACTGGATGATAAGAACTGATGGGGAAGGGATAATGAGCAGAGAATTTGTGAATCCATTTAAGCGAATGATGGCTATACGTGGAATAGGACAGGTACTGACGGTCACCATTGGGCTCATTGTGCTCTATGTAGTGTTTGGCTTTATGAATCCGGTGTTTTTTTCACCGAGAAACATCTCTAACCTGCTTAGGCAGATAGCCCCAATCCTTCTTATCGGTATTGGGCAGTCCTATGTCCTGATAACAGGTAATATCGACCTATCTATCGGATCTGTGTTAGGGATGAGTTGTATGATCAGCGCAACAATGATGACCAAAGGAATTAATCCCTGGATTGCAGTCGTAGTTGCCTTGTTATGCTGTCTTGCTATGGGTTTGGCCAACGGCCTCTTGGTCTCCCTTGCCAAGCTTCCCCCTTTTATTGCAACCCTGGGGACAATGACCATAGCCCGTGGTATAGCCCAGATAGCAAACAATAACTACAACACCGACAGCATTGGTGAAGCAGCCCAGGGGTTCAGGGATTTCTTCTATTATGGTAAGACTTTTGGTCTGTACAACACCATATGGATAGCTGCGGTGCTCTGGATCATCTTCAACTTCATCCTGATGCGAACGCGTAGTGGCCGTCATATCTATGCGATTGGCTCCAACGTTGAGGCGGCCCGGCTTAGTGGAGTCAATGTGATAAGTGCCACTACAAAAGCCTACATGGTTTCTGCTTTTGTCGCGGGAGTTGTAGGGCTCATTACTACTGCTACTAGTGGTATGGGAGCTATGGATGCTGGAAATGGCTATGAACTCAATGCTGTTGCTGCATCAGTAATTGGTGGAGTGTCAACGTTAGGTGGACAAGGATTGCTCTTCGGTACGGTAATCGGTGCTTCCATCTGGGGCGTCCTGCAGAATGGTCTGCAGTTTGCCGGTGCTCCTGTGGCAATAAGGAACATTGTCATTGGAATCATCGTAGTGGTCTCTGTCTTGTTGGATGTCATAGTACGTTCGGGCAAGGGTTCCAAAAAGAAACGTCTCGTTTCTGCTGCGTAAATACTAACACGTTAGTGTAGTACATAGGAAAAGGAGTTTGTGTATGAAGAAAATTGCAATTGTACTGTGTGTACTCGTATTGGCAACTTCCCTGTTTGCTCAGGGTAGCAAAGAAGATTCAGGTTATAATGTTTACCTGATCACCATGGATCAGTCTGACCAGCATTGGGTAAATGTTGACAAGGGTGCACAGAAAGCCGCTACCGAACTTGGTGGAATTACCTACAAGTGGCTTGCCCCTGATGTGAAAGATGATGCAAAGCAAATCGAAAGCATCAACAATGCCGTCGCCGGTGGTGCAGACGCTATCCTACTCGCTGCTAACGGGCGTAACGCTGTAACTGCCGCCCTCAAGGAAGCAGAGAGTGCTGGTGTTACGATTGTATATGTTGACTCTGCTGCTGATTTCCCTGCAGTGAGAACCTTGGCTACTGACAATACTGCTGCTGGTAATACTGCTGGTATGGAAATGCTTAAAGCCCTTAAGGCTGATGGCGTCACCTCCGGTAAAATTGGTATCATTGGTGTAAGTAGCGCAACTGCTTCTACGGTTGCTCGTGAAACTGGATTCCGCAAAGCCTATGAAGGAACAGATTTCCAGCTTCTTGAGACCCAGTATAGTAATGGTGATGCTGCAGTTGCTAAAGACATGAGCGCTAACTTCATCACCCAGGGTGTTGTAGCTTTGTTTGGTTCAAACGAAGGTTCAACTGTTGGTGTAGGTAATGCTATTGCAGAAACCAACAGAAAGATTGTTGGAGTGGGTTTTGACAAGTCTGACATGATCCTTTCTCTGATTAAGGGTGGCCATCTTCTTGCAACAATGGCTCAGAATCCTGATGTCATGGGCTATGAAGGTATGAAGACAGCAGTAAAGGCTCTAAAGGGCGAACCTGTAGGATCTGATTACTATGACACCGGTGTATCTGTTCTGACCAAGGCTGACCTCTAGACCTGGACTGGAGAGGGAAAGGATAGTGGACCAAGGCGAAACAAAGGCCAAAGGGACATTGTCCTGATGCTGAAAAATTGAAAAGCAAGTGGGGATCTTCCAAGTTGATGATCCCTTCTTGCTTTTTCTATCGATACAGAGTATATTTAGATTACTCCAAAGGAGAAATCCTTCGGGGGTGTTTCGGTTTCGACTGGCGGAAGATCAGGCCAGTGGCTGCAAGCGGAGCGCCAACTCCCTAAACTAGCAAAAATTTTAACTGCCAAAAAAGAAGACGAAGTCTTTTTCGAAGCAGAATACGCTCTCGCTGCGTAACAGCACGATTGTGTACAGGTCCGACTGCTGCCGCTCTTAAGCAACGGTAACCTGTAAAAGTAGGAGCTTACTCCCATCAGTGCCTACGGGTTGGGGGGAAAATTAAGTAGGATACGAAGGAAGGACGTTTTGCTGGTGTACCTGCCTACCTTCGGAAACAAAGAACACCAACTAAGCTTGTAGACGTCATTGGGTGGCACGTTAGGACGGGGGTTCGAATCCCCCCACCTCCAAAACACCAGAGGCCGGATTATTCAATAGGGTAGTCCGGTTTTTCTTTGGTGTACACGAATAATCTGGTCTGCTTAATTTGTATGTACTGGGGATGGAGACTCCACTTTAGCCACGCTTACCAACTTATGGATATGTAACCGAATTAGCTTCAATTGTGTATGTTTTCCTTGAATCATTAACGAAATAGACTACAATGGAATACAAAGATAATGAAAGGTATCAATACCCCAGGGCTTGCCCTGG
>DMAO01000365.1 GCA_003446545.1 Sphaerochaeta sp. | reverse complement strand
TTTACGAAAGCCAAACAGACCCTGCGTGATGCCGGTGGAATGATGAGAACTTCAGATGCGATTAGGGCTGGAATTCATCCCCGAACGTTGTATGCGCTACGTGATAGTGGCTTCCTTGTTCAGATTTCGAGGGGGTTGTATAGGCTTTCTGAGATGGAAAGCATTTCAGATCCAGATCTTGTTGTTGTTTCCTCAAGAGCGCCAAATGCTGTTATCTGTCTTATATCGGCCCTTTCTTTTCATGAAATCACAACTCAAATCCCTCATGAAGTTTCTGCTGCAATACCAAGGTATAGTAACCCTCCTGCTATTGTTTACCCCCCCACACATTTCTATAAGTTTTCACCATCTTCTTATCAGGCAGGAATAGAAGAGCATTTGGTAGGTAATGTCACTATTAAAGTGTATAGTGCTGAAAAAACTCTTGTAGACTGCTTTAAATTCCGTAATAAAATTGGAATGGATATAGTGCTTGAGGCTCTTAAACTGTACAGAAATAGGATGCAATTTAAGCATGCTGAAATTCTTGAATATGCAAAGATTTGTAGGGTCGAGAAGATTATGTATCCCTACTTGGAGGCTCATCTATGAAATCTCTCCAGAATACTTCTTCTTCAGTTCGACAGCGTCTACTCAATCGCTCAAGAGCAGATAATAGGGTCTTTAATGATTATATAAAAAGAAGTTGAGCTTTTTCTCTCACCGATTAGTAACAATGGTACAGGAAAAAGGATATGGATCCCTGCCGGTCCTTGGCTGTGATCATCATATAGCTATGCAAACAGAAACCTCCTGCTTTGATTGCAGGAGGTTTCGTGCCCATAGGGACTCATTGTTCAAGGGTATTGTTGGTTAGTCCTCATCATCCTCTTCATCGAGGAAGTCATACTCCATACCCTTGTTAAGGGGTACTGCAAGCTGACCGCATGCACCGTTGATCTCCCGTCCACGGGATCGGCGAAGCGTGTATTTGACGTTCCAGCGGTCAAGGAAGTGAATGAAGCGGTCGACCTCCTCTTCTGAGGGAGTTTCCCAGGGCATGTCCTCTGCTGGGTTCCAGGGAATGAGGTTGACCAGTGCATCCAGGTTCTTCAGGTAGGAGGCAAGTTTCTTTGCTGACTCTTCATCGGTGTTTGTGTTGTGAAGCAGGCAATATTCGATGGTGATCCGTTTTCCCCCAAGGCGCTGGTAGTGCAGTAGTGCTCTCTTAAGCTCATTGAGGTCCCACTTCTGGTTTACCGGCATGATCCTGTCACGCATCTTGTTGTCTGCAATTACCAGGGAGACTGCAAGCCTGACCGGAAGCTTCTGCTCTGTAAGCTTGAGGATTCCCGGCACTATTCCACAGGTGCTGATTGTTATCCTTCGTAGGCTGATGTTGAAGCCCTGCTCCTGGTGGAAGAACCGTATGGAGCGGGTGACCGCTGCTATATTGGCAAGGGGTTCGCCCATGCCCATATAGACAATATGGGTTATAGGTTCTTTGCTCACTCGGACAAGGTGGATGTACTGTTCGATGATCTCTTCTGCTGCGAGGTTACGCAACAAACCCATAGTACCAGTCCTGCAGAAGGTGCAACCCATGGCACATCCTACCTGACTTGACAGGCAGGCAGTATGACGCCCTTTCTTGTCCACAAGCAGTACACACTCCACGATGGACCCATCATACAGGCGGATGCCCATCTTCGTTGCTCCACTTTCATCAGCCTCGCTTGTGGCAACTGTCGAGGATGAGAGGGAGGGCATGAGCTCTGTCAGCCGCTCACGCTCATACTTGGGGAGGTTTGTCATCCCATCAAAGGAGGAGACTCCTTTGATGAGCCAGGCATATATCTGCCTTCCGTAGAAGGCCTTTGGTAACTCCAGTAGTTCGTTGATATCCTCTGCACTCAGGCCATAGAGGGACAGTGGCATTTTTTTCTCTTGTTCCATCTCGCCAGTATACCTATTTGAGCATAGAAATGATAGCGATTGCTACACCTGTAATTCCTTCTCCACCGAGTAAACCGCTTGCAACAAGCCCTGATTCTTCACCCAAATGCTCTGGGCTGTATTTTTTTGAGAATATTTTTTTGAGCACTGCGGATAAGACAGCACCTAGGCCCATGATGGATGAGATATAGATGGGAAGATACACACCCAAGCCCAAGGTTGCAGAGGGGAGTTTGCTCAGGTAGAGGATGAGGCCGATAACACAGCCAGTAATGAAGGCAGGCACATGACTGAGCCCTCCTACCATTGCCGCTACTGCAGCAGCCTGAGGGGCTGGTAGCTCTGGGGTACCAAAGCCTCCGAAGGAAGCTTTCATGATGAGCAGTACAAATACTGACAACACTGCCCCGATAACGCCACCAATGCCCTCACCAAGAATCTGCTGCCTGGTATCGGTACTCAGAAGGTATCCGCTTTTCAGGTCGTTCATGACATCGCCTGTAAGACCGCAGGCGACTGCGGTGACCGCTGCAATACTGAAGGATGCAATAAGGGATGGGTGGGTAAACAGCTGCACTACCAACAGGACAAGTATACCAAAGATTTCCATCGGATTGATACCGGTTTGCCCCGTAAGCATCCCTGAGAGGTAAGTGGTGAGGTAGATACCTACGATGACGATAATCGCTTCTGTGAGGCTTATGTCGGTTCCCACTGCAAGGAGAATGACCGAGAATACGAGGACGATGAGAATCATTGTCCTTGTCCTTGTTGGCATCTGTTTGGCATCTGTTTGTTTCTTGGTCTGTTTGGCTCTTGATATGACCGCCTTGACAAACACGCCCAGCCCTGTTCCGATCATAAGGCCAATGCCTAGGTTGGATCGGAAGATATCCCCTTCGGCCATGGATGCGAAAAGCCCGGTACTCAATCCAACAGGAATGAGCAGATAGTAGCCAAAGATTGCCCCTCCAAACCAAATCAAGGCGAACAGGGGCCCAATGATGGCACCGATACCCATAGCCATCGGGGATACCCAGATGGAGAAGGCTGGGAAGATTGCTGTTCCTTTGAAGAGTGTAAGCAATGCAGGGATTTTGCCAAAGCCGTCACGCAGAGCTGTAAAGAGTACCGAACCACCCATGGATGCAAAGAGGGTCTTTGCTCCATGGCCGCCTTTAACGCTCGCCTGCAGCGTGTTGTAGGAAGCAAGTCCCATCGGGTAGGGTAGCTTTTCTTCCTCAATGAGCTTCTTGCGGAAAATGGCGGAAAAGAGGGTCCCCAGTATGGCACCAACCACCGTCAGTACAATGAGCCGTATTGTTGAGAACGAGGCATCGGGGGCTATCATCCAGAGTCCGGGGAGGGTAAAGGCCAGGCCTCCTGCTACCATTGCACCGCTACTCATGATGGTATGCGTGACGTTGATCTCCTGCAAGGAGGAGTTCTTTGCCTTGCTCAGGGCAGCCATGCTGACCACAGTAACAAATATGGTGGGCCAAGGGAGGGCCCCCATGCGAAGAGCCACATACATGGAGCTGGCTGTTATAACTACAAGGCCCAAGAGACCTACGATCATTCCTCTAAGGGTAAGGTGTTTGTTCATTGTTTCTTACACTTCCTTTGGTTTTGTATAATATATAGTAAGGATAAAAAAAGCCAGTATCTTTCTCAATACATAATGCCAGAACAGTATATACGAATAGAGTAGGGTATTTGTTAGGTTTGTCTGACCTTACAGCTAGAATTAAATTGTTTTATATGATATAGTTATTCTCATTAGAGGGAGATAATCCTTCCTCAAGGAGCCTTTTGTATGAAAAAAAGAACATATCTTATCGTATTTTCCCTCTTGCTTTTAATGGTAGTACCTGTCGTCGCTGCCCCCCTACAAACTTCAAGTGCTGCGTATAGCAAGTATGCACTTGGACTTAACCTAGGAACCAACACAGGTCTTGGATTTCAGGTTAGGGCTAATCGGGATTTTGACATTATCGGAAACTTAGGCCTCAATAATTTTGACGCATCCCAACTTTCCTTCGATGTTGCGGCAAACTATAAGATCAATGAGTTTAGCATCGATAGGGCAGATTTTGATGTCACCATGGGTCTTGGCGTGAATGTAGGAGTCCCCCTAAACGACACCAATGGATTTGATTTTTCTGTACTTGTCCCGTTCGGAGTTGTCTATCACTTTACAGAAGTTCCCATTGATGTCTACTTCCGTCTGGCCCCTGGCATACAAATTGTTAAGAATGATGAAGTGGGCGTTGGCCTTGGCTTCAGTGGTTTCCTTGGAGGCCTATGGAGATTTGACTGATCACCGAGAAAATAGCACAACACGTTGGATTGCCGCCCTGCCGATAGTTTGGTAGGGCGGCAATCTTTCGTACATGAGTCTTCTACATGTACATATGAATAAATATATAACCTAATCTATTTTTGCACCTTGAAAGCCAAAATAGGGTTTTGGTATCGTTTTAGTATCTGTGTCTCAACGAGGATGCCAGTATCGAGATACTCGATGCTCAGTACCTGTCCTGATCGTCGTATGTGAGAGATAAGGTCGTAGCGGGATTCGGGAATAAGGTAGTACGTAATTGGGCAGAGCGCATGCAGAGTTTCCCCTATCTGGTATAGCAGGTCATCAAGACCTTCACCCTTTAGGACAGACGTCTCTACAACCGGGGAGTACATGCTTTTGAGCCTTGCGACTGCAAAATCATCATGGATAGCATCCATCTTGTTTATCATGACAATAGCTGGTTTGTCAGTGCAGCCTAACTCTTCCAAGACTTTCACTGTTGTGGTGTAACTTCCTAGCATATCAGGGTGTGAGGCATCACAGACAATGATGAGGAAGTCTGCATATTTTGCCTCTTCCAGTGTGCTTTTAAAAGAATCCACAAGATTGTGGGGAAGGTCACTGACAAAACCGACGGTGTCGGAGAGCAGGACTTCCACTCCTCCAGGGAGCTTCACAGTCCTGGTGGTCGGATCGAGGGTGGCAAAGAGCTTGTTCTCCACCAGTACACCTGCCTGTGTGAGGGCATTGAGCAGTGAGGATTTGCCGCTGTTGGTATAGCCTACGATGGCCCCGAGAGGGACGTTACCGTTCTGTCTCTGTGATCGTTGGATCGAACGCTGTTGCTGGACCTTCTTTAGCTGTTCCTTTAGGAGGGTAATCTTTTCCTTGATCTGTCTTCGGTCAAGCTCAAGCTGCTGTTCCCCGCTACCTTTGTTTCCTTTCACTCCACCATGTTGGCGTGAAAGGCCGACCCACATCCTGGTAAGGCGGGGGAGGGAGTACTCAAGCCTGGCGAGCTCGACCTGCAGGCTTGCTTCCTTGGTGGCGGCCCTGTCAGCAAAGATCTGTAGGATTACCTCATCACGGTCGATTACACAGCACTCCCACTCCTTCTCCAGATTTCTCTGGACCCTTGGGCTGATGCCTTGGTCAAAGATTACAAGGTCGCTTTCATAGGTGTCTATAAGGCCCTTGATTTCAGCGACCTTACCGCTTCCGATAAGGGTTGCACTGTTATGATCACGCAGGGGTATCGTCAGGATGTGTACAGTCAAGGGCCCCATGGTGCTTACCAGAGCCTGGAGTTCTTCACCACGGAGCTTCGCATGTAATCTGTCTTCTGTTGTGGGAACAAGGACAAGCAAAATTGCCCTTTGTCGTTCTATTTCTATGTCGTGTATTTGTTTTCCCTTGACTGAGGGATCATCTTTTTCAGTGATTGTATCGATTTCCATTGATGGTAACTATAGGGCTGGTGACCAGAGAAGTCAATATATGCTACACTCTCTCTAAGCTCCACTGAGCATATATGAGGTTAATGTATGGGTTTGAATTGCGGTATTGTTGGCTTGCCCAACGTCGGTAAATCGACAATTTTCTCCGCTTTGACGGCAGCTCCTGCCGAAGTCGCGAACTATCCTTTTTGTACTATCGATCCCAACGTGGGCATCGTTAGCGTTCCTGATACCCGTCTGGACAAGATTGTTGAACTGATCCCGACAGAACGGGTCATTCCGACAACCTTTGAGTTTGTCGATATTGCCGGTCTTGTAGCCGGTGCTTCCAAAGGCGAAGGCCTGGGCAACAGGTTCCTTGCCTCTATTCGTGAAGTGGGTATCATCGCACATGTGGTCCGCTGTTTTGAAGATGGTGACATTGTCCATGTGAACAATAGAATTGATCCTGCAAGTGATATTGAGACAATAAACATTGAGCTTGCCCTGGCTGACCTGGAGACCGTAACCACCCGCTATAACAAACAGGCAAAGCAAGGTAGGTTGGGCAAGGAAGCCCAGAAAGAGAGTGAAAAATCGCTTCCCTTGTTGGGAAAGGTAAAGGAATGTCTCGAACTGGGCAAACCTGCACGAAGCCTGGCCCTTGAAGAGGAAGATCTTGCCTCTCTGCAAGATCTGCACCTCATTACCCTCAAGCCTGTCATCTATGTCTGTAACGTTGATGAGGATGGAATCTCTGAGGAAAACGAGTTTGTAAAGGTTGTACGATCCATCGCCGAGGAAGAGGGATCTGAGGTTATTGTCATCTGTGGCAAGATTGAGTCTGAGATTGCTGCCTTGGAAACTGAAGAGGACAAGAAGGATTTCCTGGAGGCCGTAGGTCTCGAGGAGTCTTCATTGAACGCCCTAGTTCGCCTTGCCTACCACACCCTTGGGATGCGTACCTTTTTTACCGCTGGCTCTGACGAGAACCGTGCCTGGACCTTCCGTGCAGGCTACAAGGCTCCTCAGGCAGCAGGAGTCATCCACACTGACTTTGAGAAGGGTTTCATCAAGGCTGAGGTCTATAACTGTGAGGACCTTTTCTTCTACAAGACCGAGCAGAAGGTCAAGACAGCAGGAAAGCTTCGCATTGAAG
>DMAO01000110.1 GCA_003446545.1 Sphaerochaeta sp. | reverse complement strand
AGCAGGAAAGAGCTTTTTTCTGGCCTGGCGGGCAGAGGTGGTATCCTGTATGCCTAGCAAATATCCAAATCTTTCATTGACAACACAAAAAGGCAAGGCGTATCCTTTTAGGACTATGAACCAAGCACTCGCGATAGACATCGGGACTTCGAAGATTTCCCTTATGCAGTTTGATATCTCTTCCATGCAGGTCATCCACTCTGCCTCCGAAGAGAACAATTCTCTGGTTCCTCTCCCAGATCATCATAAGCATGAGCAGGATCCCGAGAAAATCTGGAGTATCGTGCAAGGTCTGCTCAGGCAGTTCCCTTCACGAACCTCTGTGGAGTTTGTCACCATCACCGGGCAGGTGCACGGGATCCTCTTGATCGATGATGCCTTCAAGCCCAGGACGAACCTCATGACGTGGAGAGACTGTCGGAACAGGACTAACCCTGTTGGCAGCAACTACAAGCTACAGAACGGATGCCTGGTCCAGAAAGGATATGGGGGAAGTACGCTAAAGGCCCTGTTGGAAGAGGGGGAGCAGGTAGTCAATGATGACGTGCAGGTCTGTACGATCACCTCCTTTGTCATGGGAAGGCTCTGTGGTTGCTATGCCATTGACGATACCATCGCTGCTACCCTTGGTGTATATGATATTAGAAACAAGAGATGGAATACTGCGCAATTGGAAGAGCTTGGCATTCCCCTATCCCTTTTCCCTCCTGTAGTCCCATCAAGTGCTATCATGGGGACCATACTTCCCACAGTCGCCCTCGAGTCGGGTCTGAGGGAGACTGTTGCAGTCTGCTCCCCGATCGGGGATAACCAGGCGAGTTTCATCGGATCGTTAGGATTCTGCCCTGCAGGGCTCATCAATATTGGGACCGGAGGTCAGATTTCAGTACCCTGCACCGAGATTACAGACAACCCCTCCATAGAGATCCGCCCCCTCCCCGAGAACGGGTACCTGCAGGTCTATTCGAGCCTATGTGGTGGATGGGCCTATTCCTACCTCAAGGATTTCTGCAAGGATGTGCTGGTCAGTTTTGACTCATCGGTCACAGACAGGGCTATCTATGAAAAGCTGGACCAACTTGCCTTGGATGCTGATCCTCTTCATGCTCTCCTAGTCGATACTCAGTTTCTGGGGGTTAGGGAAGCCCCTGATACCTTTGGCAAGATTTCCCATATCGACACCTCCAACTTTACTCTTGGAAATCTTAGCAGAGCTTTCCTTGAGGGGATAGTAAGGGAACTGCATCCCCCACAGATACGCACAGATTCCATGGGATTCCTTGTAGCGAGTGGAAATGCCGTTCGTAAGAGCCCTTTGATGGTGGCATTGATACAATCGGAGTTTGGCTGTCCGGTAAAGATAGCACCATTTTTGGAGGAGGCTTCAGTGGGGGCTGTCCTGAGTAGTGCCGTTCTTTTCGATGATGAACGGATTCGAGAACATGTTCACCGTTTCTATACAATGCATTTCAACAGATAGGAGGATACTATGGGCATTGCAAGCTATGTTACGGGCCTTCAGCATATCGGCATTCCAACGAACAACCTGGATTCAACACTCGCCTTTTACCAGAGCCTGGGCTTTGAGAAGCAGTACGGCACCAATAACAAGGGAGAGGAAGTTGCCTTTCTTCTCCAGAAACAGGTGATGATCGAGACCTACCAGAACTATCAGGGAGCTATGGCCCCTGGCTCTATCGACCATATTGCCCTTGATGTGAGTGATATCGAGGCAGTCTATGCTGAGGTAGGGAAGCTTGGCTATCCCACCCTTGAGGATGGCATCCAGGGCTTGCCATTCTGGAAGCATGGTGTAAGGTTCTTCACCATTGAAGGGCCCAACAAGGAAAAAATTGAGTTCAGCCAGATGCTGTAGGGTTCGGCTTTTTCCCGTTTTCCTGTAAATCCAGGGTATCGAAGGCTAGCTATCTGGTATAGGATACTCGTATGAAAACACAAGGGTCTATGGATTACCGTAAGACTGTTAGGCTTCTCTTGCTTACAGGTCTGCTTGCATTGGTCGTGGTGCGTTTTTGCGGAGTGCTTGCCTTTGCTGAGAAGCTATTGGGACTGCTTACCCCCCTTATCATGGGTTTTGTCATTGCATTTCTGGTGGACCTGCTGGTAAGACCCTTTGAGAGGTTGTTCAACAGGCTTTTTGGAAGGACGAGAAAACTTTCACGTCCTCTTGCCATCCTATTTGCAGTCATTGTCGTTGTTGCCTTGTTCCTTGGTGTCTTGCTGATTCTTATCCCCCAGCTGAAGATTGCCATCGAACAGTTTGTGGTGCGGTTGCCTGTCCTGTTTGCCGACCTTGAAAGCGCAGTTGCTTCATTTGTCAGCAGCAGACCAGAGTGGCAATCGGCCTTCACCCAGGTACAGGCTTTCTTTGAAGGGATACGGGACAAGTATTTTCCCAGCATGCCAAGTGTTGCAGACTATGCCCTCGGCCTGGTTGGCTCTGCCCTTACCACGACCATTCAATTTGCCATCGGTTCAATCTTTTCCCTCTATCTGCTGTTTGGGAAAAAGAAATTGCTCTTCCAATATAATCGCCTGCTCGATGTCTATGGGAAACCAGGCTACATCAAACGTATAAAGGGTGTACTTACTGTAGTGAACCAGACTTTCTCAAGGTTCTTTGCCGGTCAGCTTCTTGAGGCTTTCATCCTTGGGGGCCTGTGTACTCTGGGAATGATGATCTTCCGGTTTCCCTATGCCCTGACTGTAGGGACCGTGGTGGGGATGACGGCCCTAATTCCCATGATAGGGGCGTACATCGGGGGAGCCATTGGCTTTGTCCTGATTTTCCCGGATAATTTCAAGCTCGCCCTGTTCTTCATTCTCTATCTAGTCCTTCTGCAGCAGTTGGAAGGAAACCTCATCTATCCCAGGGTTGTCGGTAATTCTGTAGGACTTCCAGGCATCTATGTCTTTGCCGCCATCATACTGGGAGGTGGGCTCTGGGGTATCCTGGGCATCCTGTTTGGGGTTCCGGCGGTTGCTTCTGTGTATCATCTGATAAGGATGGATATGGACCATAGGAAGGAAGAGAGTGCGATAGTTCCCTCTTAAATTTCTATAAATACTAGAATAATAATAAATTAAGTATCATAGAATAGCAAAAAGAATTCTCTAAATTTTGCTTGTGTGCTGAGTTATTCAGTGCTACTCTTTATTTGTCGAACAAATGAACAATAAGGAGCAGCACCTTTGAAGATTGCACCTGTACGGAATGAACGTCTTTCTGACAAGGTTGTCGCCAGGGTCTTGGCCCTCATCCATGATGGGGAGTTGAAGCCAGGGGAGAAGTTGCCGACAGAGATTGAGATGAGTGAGAAGTTCTCTGTAAGCAGAGGGGTCATCCGTGAGGCAATGATCCAGTTACAGGCCTTGGGATATATCCGCAGGAAGACAAAAGAGGGGACCTTTATCCAGGATGATATTCTAGACAAGTTGTCACGTCCTGTATCGGATGCCCTGAAGGATGCTACGTTTCAGGACTTGCTTGATTTCCGTGATTCCTTGGAGTCAAAGATGGTTGAGATCGTCATCGACCGTGTCAGTGATGATGAGATAGAGGAGATACGTAGTTCCCTGTATGTGGATTCTGACAAGATTGGCAATCTTTTCAGCCTGGACCATTATTTTCACTACAAGCTGGCTCAGGCTTCCCGGAACATCTTCTACATGAACTT
>DMAO01000062.1 GCA_003446545.1 Sphaerochaeta sp. | reverse complement strand
TCCCCTCCCTCGCTCGGTAATGGAAGCATGGTAATGCTTCCGCTACTCTCGCTTCATTGGGGAATGAAGGCAAAAGTGGCCTTGGAAGCGTTGCAGGGACAGAAAACCATTTCCCAGATTGCTCAGGAGTTCAAGATTCACCCTCAAATGGTGACCAAATGGAAGGCTTCATTCGTTAGTGCTGGTACAGAAGGCCTTAAAGGGCAACGGGGAAGGAAAACAGGCAGTTGAGATTGAATTCCTAAAAAAGTACCAGGAGATGAGTTCAACCGTTCCCGACATATCGAGCCTGGAAGATTTG
This sequence comes from Sphaerochaeta sp., assembly GCA_003446545.1. GTDB lineage: Bacteria > Spirochaetota > Spirochaetia > Sphaerochaetales > Sphaerochaetaceae > Sphaerochaeta. The sequence continues at coordinate 2,759 of DMAO01000062.1, read as the reverse complement.
TAAAGTCCTACGAAGGCCTTGAGATCAAGCTTTCAGTGAGTGAACAATGCCGCCTTTGGTAAGTAAGACGAAAAAACGTTTACCGTTTCTGCCATTGGGCCATCTTCTCCTGTGTATCTCTTGTTTCTCTTCCGCGAGAATGAAGGCTCAAGCGGACCGAGGCATTTGCGGCACAGCATCTTACCATTGCCTTTTCTTAAGGATGGATGGGAACTCTCTTGAACTTAAGCCGGGGCGATGGTACTGTTTTCATATGTATTTGCGAAGAGGAAGTCATTGAAAGTTGGCACAGACAAAGGGCTTCCTCTTCCTTCTCCTTCAGGGGTTCTCTCCCTGGTCTTACCCCATTAAACCATAAGTTCACCCATATAGGAAAAAATCATTTGAAGAAGGAATGGAATTAACTATAGTTCCCTTTAGATTTTTCTAATTACAGCCCTTTTTCCTGCCCAGAATATCCAATAAAGTCTTGTATTTTTGAAAAATACCTTGCGCGCTAATACAGTTTGTGCTATTGTGTAGTTAGAATATATTTCTAACTACAACAGGAGGCATAGAACTGTATGTATCTTGGATATGACATCAAGGGCGGCGTCAAGTACGCCAAGATTTGCTCTTCCAGAAGGGAGGGGGGAAAGGTCATCACAACCCAGAAGAGCCTGGGAAGGGTCCTTGACGAGAAGAGGGGGATCTTCCAGAACAGGGAACGGGGAGTCTTCACCTATGACGTGAAGACCGATACCTATGGCAAGGCCGACCCTTCCTTCGTCCCCAAGGTTGCAAGGAAGGACGCAAAGGAAAAGCTCATCCTCGACTTCGGGGACTCCTACTTCCTTGATGCCTTTATCCGCACCAACGGCCTCGAGCCATGTATCAAGGCCCTTGGCTATGGCAATCCCGATACGGTGAAGGCCATGGTCCAGTACTATGTCCTTTGCAACCTTGCCAATTGCCATGCCGGTGACTGGTGGGATGGCAACTATGCAAGGGTGCTCTATCCTGACGCCAACCTCTCTAGCCAGAGGATCAGCGACATGCTGGGCCAAATAGGGGAGGAAAGGTTCCATCGGGATTTCTTCAGGGAGTACTCAAGACTCCTTGTCAAGAGAGATGGGGGTACAGACATTGTCATTGACAGCACAGGCCTGCCTAACAGCATCCATTTCCCGCTCACAGCCATAAGCAACCATAATGGGAAGATCAGCAACGAGATGCGGCTCATCTATGTCCTGCAGCAGGAGACCTGGCTGCCCCTGGCATTCCGCTACTGTCCAGGGAACGTAATTGACGTCTCCACGCTTACGAAGACCATCCTTGAGCTGAAGGCCTATGGGATACAGACAAAGTTCGCACTCCTTGATGCAGGGTACCTCTCTGCAGAGAACATAGAGGAGCTGTTTGAGAACAGGGTTTCCTTCCTNNGCAAGCTCTACAAGAATGTGCTTTCGGAACATCTGCCGACGCTTGAGGCAAAGGAGAACCTCGTCTCCTACAATTCCAGGTATGCCTATATCAAGAGGGTTGACTGCGAGATAGGCAAGGGTCACAGGGCGTATTCCTACCTATGCCAGGACCTGGCTATGAGGAGCATCGAGAACTCGAAGCTCTTCGACAAGGCGGAGAGGTCCGGAATGANNTCTTTGAGGCGATGAGCGAGCATGGTATCTTCATACTCATCTCCTCAAGGCCCATAGAGAAGGAAAAGGTTCTGGGCACCTACAACACCCGCCAACAGATAGAGCAGGTCTTCGACATCTGCAAGAACTACACCAACATGCTCCCGCTCAGGGTTCAGTCAGAGGAGACGCTCCGGGGTCATCTGATGCTGAGCTTCATAGCTGCAGTCATCGTCAGGATGATCCAGATGCAGATCAAGGGAACCTCCTACTCTCCGATTGATGTCTTCACCAACCTGAGGAACCACAAGTGCAAGGTGTTTGACGACTTCCTGCTGACCCAGGAGTCAGTCAAGAAGGCAAATGACATCTACAAGCTGATGGGCCTGAAAGTCCCTCACAGGATTTCCTTAGGGAAAGAAGTTGTGTAGTTAGAAATAGGCACAGGGAACTATAGATAATGAGATTTGCTAGATATACTTTTCTTTGAGGTGCAATGACAAAAACAAAGTAAGGATACTATTTCAGTATTTTCTTTCTCACCTATCAGGATACTGGAAAGACTGCAATCACACCTATTCTTATGTCCGGTATTGAAGTTTAAAAATACAAATAGCATCCCAAATTTTTAATATGAATAAAAGGATGCCTTATACAAGGTTAATGTTTCCATGATAAAAATAATTTGAAGTATCTCCAGAAAACTCTTGGAAGATACCTTTATACAAAAATGTCGAGGTACGTGGCATATTCAGAATGAGTGGAAACAAAATGTTCCTCACTTGCATTAAAATATAAGCTATCCCCTTTATGGAGTGTGTAACTAACATGTCCCACTTGGAAATTGATTGAACCTTCAATAACAAAAACAAATTCTTCGCCGATATGTTTAACAGAATGCTTTTTTACCTCACCTTNNAGGCTGCATTTTCTTTGATTGGTATTGCGTGGCGACGGCAGAAATTTCATACCCTTTATCGGTTTTTACAAAATTGGCTTGTATTTCTTCCCACGTTGTAGCTGCTGCACTAATTAGGCTGTTCTCTTCAAGTAATGAAGAGACCGTCGTGCCAAGACTTGATGCAATTTTCACCAACGTTGCTACTGAAGGCACAACCCGACCGTTTTCTATTTTTGATAAAA
>DMAO01000155.1:5345-7572 GCA_003446545.1 Sphaerochaeta sp. | reverse complement strand
TTTTGATAACCTAACAATACCTTCGTGCTATGGAGTTACCACTCACATTTGGTAAAGATTACATGAAGGAGATGAGAGCCTTGGTCGTTTCCTCTGAGGTAATCGCAATGCTCCACCGATGGGCTCCAACGATAGCCTTCACAATGGAAAGCCCCAGACCGGTCCCCTCACTGGAGCGGGCCTCCTCTCCACGATAGAGGCGGTCAAACATATGAGTGAGTACTTCCTGACTAATGATACCTTCATTTTCTATACACAGTGACTGGGCCTTACCATCAGGCCCTGCTGTTACGACAAGCCTGATCGCCGTTCCCTGTCTCCCATATTTGATGGCATTTGCCAGGAGGTTTCCCAAGGCTCGTTCCAACAGGGAAGGGTCAGAGACCAAGTCTGCCCCAGAAGAGACTACCTCCAATCGCATACCCTTCTGTCTGGCTTGCTGGTCATACTGCTCGCCCAAGGTATGTAGGAACGAAGTGAGGTTCACGTTCTGCAGCTTTGGGCTGAACCCCGGGGTCTCCAGATGAGAAAGCAGGGCGAGACTGTTCACGAGGGTTTCCAGCTTTCCTGTCTCGAGAAGTAGCCTTTCCAGACGTGAAGTCTCCACCTTGAAAACACCATCAACCATAGCTTCCAGTTGTGCACGCAGGACAGACAATGGAGTACGCAAATCATGGGCTACATCCTCTGCCCATTGCCGCCGTAATTGCTCTTCCTCCACCAGATGAGATTGCAACACCTGAGAAGCGACTGCAATGTCGTTGAACTCGGCAACCTTGCCCATGACAAGCGGGACAGCCCTCTCTCCCGCGGCCATACGTTGCAGCGAGAGAACCACGCTCTTGCTCTCACGTTTCAGCGGTCGGGTAAACAGATAAGCAAGAAACAGGGAGAGAACAGCAGCTGTCACCAAACCCCAAATAAGCAACAGCTTTGAGGCTGCAATAAGAAACCCATTGGAAGCCTGCTCATCAAAGGCCCTTAGATGCACAGCATACCGGAAGGCCAACGTTCCATCATCAAGACTCACTTCATTCCACTGTTGGATATCCTTAAGATTCTTGAGAGCATTCCTTGCCCATCCAGCACCCCTTTCCGCTTCCTTATAGTAATAGAGCAGAGCACCGTTTGAATCGGTGACCACAAGGTAGTCTGGAGCAAAAGGAAGGCCTTCAAAGGAGCGAACCATGTCAGTCTGTGTCACCTGGGTCCCTGTGACCTCTGCTTCATGGTGCAGATCCTCTAAGGTGGTGGTTACATACTGGTGCAAGGCCTTGCTCTCATCCTCATGCCAAATCTGCAAAATTTGGCCAAGGCCGAAGGTAAGCAGCAGAGAAAGGACCAAGGCAAATATACCAAGGGAGATAAGCACCAGAGCCAGGGAACGTACCGAAAGTCGATTGAAGAACTCACGAGACTTTCTCCTGTTCATTGCACTTTCTCCCCAACCCATTTGTAGCCAAAGCCACGAACAGTCTCTATCCACTGCCCATCTCCAAGCTTCGAGCGAAGATTCTTCAGATGGGTATTCACCGTACGGTCCGACCCATCATGCAGATAGTCCAGGCACTCACCAAGGATTCTCTCCCGACTGATGAGCTCTCTGGGATTCGAAGAGAGAAAAGCAAGGATCTTCCACTCCACCTTGGTGAGGTAGACCTCTTGGGCCTGTACCAAGACAGTATGCTTTGTCGTGTGTATTGTAAGACTTTGATTGCCTACTCTCCACTCATTGACACTATCTTTCTCTGCACCAGAAGTTGCATGGGAAACATCAAGCCTTCTCAGGATGGCCTGCACACGAAGGACCAACTCCCGTGGAGAGAAGGGCTTTACAATGTAATCTTCCGCCCCTAGTTCCAAGCCCAGGATTCGGTCGCTCTCTGCCTCCTTGGCCGTTAGAAACAAGAAGGCAACTTCACTATGCGCTTCGTGTATTCGCTTTGCAAGCTCAAAGCCATTACCATCAGGGAGCATCACATCTAGAATACAGAGGCGTGCTTTTTTGAACTCCAAGGACTCGACTACAGAAGCTACAGTGCTGAACTGTACAACCTCGTAATCGGAGAGTTCCAGATAGGAGCAAATTGTTTCGCGTATGGCATCATTATCTTCAACTACATATATCATGGCCCAAGTGTACGCTCTCCTTTATGGAGGAAGCAAGAACCGGATGGAGAAAAATGGTATCTGCTACCAATATTTACCAAATCTTTACCTACTCTTG
>DMAO01000155.1:0-5219 GCA_003446545.1 Sphaerochaeta sp. | reverse complement strand
CAAGTCTTTGTTTTCTGGTAGTCCTCAGCTGTTCAAGTGTTTCGTCAAGAATCTTTTGCAACAGGGTAAACCTAGCACCCTGTTCATCCTTATTACTAGTAAGCAGACAAGATGCGATATGCTCAGGAATATTCAAGGCCTTGTCTTCCAAGAGCTTTCCTTTCCTTGTCAATCGTACCTCAACAGTACGTTCATCGGAGATTAGGCGCTTTCTCTCTACGAGCTTGGCACCCTCTAGTCGCTTTAAAAGCGGAGAGACAGTCCCTGTGTCAAGGCTGAGGGCAGAGCAGAGCTGACCTACGGTAGCCTTCTCATGTTCCCAAAGGTAGAGCATGGTTATGTACTGGGCATAGGTTAGCCCTAACTGGTCCAAGAGGGGACGGTATGCGGCCATGAGCTCACGTTCCAAGGCGTAAAACCGAAAGCATAGCTGATTGGAAAGCAGGAGTTGGGGATGTGCCATCAGAGTACCCCCTCTATTGAGGTTTTCAACTCTTCAGGTTCGGTCTTGGAGGCAAAGCGTTCTACACTCTTGCCATCCTTACCCACCAGGAATTTGGTGAAGTTCCATTTTATTGAACTACCCAACACACCCGGAGCCTCTTTTTTCAACCAGACGTACAGGGGATGGGCACCCTTGCCGTTGACCTCAATCTTACTCATGAGGGGAAAAGTCACCCCATAGTTCAGTTTGCAGAACTCTGCGATCTCTACATCACTGCCGGGCTCCTGGTGGGCAAACTGGTCACAAGGAAAAGCTAGTACGGTAAACCCCTTATCCTTATACTCCTGATAGAGAGCCTCAAGGCCAGTGTACTGACCTGTAAAACCACATTTGCTTGCAGTGTTGACTATAAGGACGCTCGTATCACGAAGAGTGGCTAGAGAGAATTCTGATCCGTCGTTGCGTGTTACTGTAAAATCATATAGGGAAGTTTCCATGATATGCTCCTATTTTCTATTTAATTGTGTAAAATATAACAGAGAACAACATTATTTGTCAAGGCAGTCATTCCGCTATAGCAAAGACAAGTGGAGGAATATCTAGTGTAAAAACTGGTATTGCTTTTCCCTTGAGAGCATACTGATACCTTTCATTTGGTGGGTTTCATCCTCGTTGAAATTCATCTTGCATGCGATGGAGCGGCAAATATTGCTCACCCTATTTGAATGCAACGCTTCCCGGTTACTTTTTTCGAATTGTTGCTGAACTTGTCTTGGATGAATACAGTACCAAACGATGCGCTCCTTGGGAGAGGCCCTCATGTTATTCACTTCATCTGCAATACTTCATCCGAAAAATTTGAATGAAGGCCATGTCCTATACCAGGGCATGGCCTTCGTCTCATAGTACCAAGCATCTATCTCAATAGGTTTGTTCGGGTCCCACGTAGCAAGTGCATCTTATTTTTCGTTGCTGGAGCTGGCCCAGAGATTGATGTTACCCTCTTGGGCATACTTGTCGATCTCCTTGAGCTCATCATCAGTGAAAATGAGGTGATCCAATGCCCCTACATTCTCGGTGATCTGCTGTGGAGAGCTTGCTCCAATGAGCACTGAAGTCACTTCCTTACGCCTTAGGACCCAGCTGAGGGCCATCTGCGCAAGGCTCTGATTGCGTTTTTTAGCTATCTCGTTGAGGGCTCTGATGCGCTTTAGGTTCTCTGGTGTCAGCATCTTCTCAGAGAGGGCTGTGCCCTCCTTACCGGCCCTGCTGTCCTTAGGAATGGTAGTGAGGTACTTGTCAGTGAGCATCCCCTGTGCCAGTGGTGAGAAGCAGATAGTGCCAATACCCAAGTCTCCCAAGGTATCCAACAGCTTGTCCTCCTCCACCCAGCGGTTGAGCATGGAGTAGGATGGCTGGTGAATGAGGACAGGAACACCACGTGCCTTAAGGATATCATGGGCTTCACGGGTCTTTGCCGCCGAGTAGGAAGAGAGACCGACATACAGGGCCTTCCCTTGTCTGTAGGCAGTTTCCAGGGCGCTCATGGTCTCTTCGAGTGGGGTATTGGGGTCGAATCTGTGCGAGTAGAATATATCAACGTACTCAAGGCCCATGCGCTGGAGACTCTGATCGAGACTGGCCAGCAGGTATTTCCGACTCCCCCACTCGCCATACGGTCCTGGCCACATGTTGTAACCGGCCTTGGTGGAGATGATCAGCTCATCACGGTAGGCACTAAGATCCTGGGCCAAGAGCTTACCGAAGTTCAGCTCAGCCGAACCTGCGGGGGGTCCATAGTTATTGGCAAGGTCGAAGTGTGTTATCCCCAAATCAAATGCCGTATGAATCATTGCCCTTGCATTGGACAACGATGTCGCATCACCAAAATTATGCCAGAGGCCCAGAGAGACTGCAGGTAGCTTTAGCCCGCTCTTACCACAGAAATTGTACAGCATTGAATCATAGCGATTCTCTGAAGGTGTATACATAAATCCTCCTATTTAGCATTGTTGCGTAGCAGAGACTGAATCTCTTGCTAGCAGTATACCCTATGAGCATCTCCCTAAGAGGTGGTTTCTGTCAACCTCCCCACTACGCCCCTCACGCTATATGGTACGTTTTGCCCTACGTTACAAGCCTAGTTTTGCTTTGACAAGGCTTTGGGCTCCGATTACACTACAGATATAGTTTGATAAGGAGTTCCAATGAGTATTGGGTACGCTTGTTTAGCGGTGGGAGTACCAGAAAGTGAGATGAAAAGCCTTGCACTCAGCCGGGTTTCAGAAAAGACTCTGCTTGAAACATGCAGGACCAATCTTTGCCATCTGGGAAACTTGCTTCGCTATACAAAAGAGCACGACCTGAAGCTCTTTCGCATCAGCAGCGACCTCATTCCCTTTGGCTCAAGTAAGGCCAATACGCTACCTTGGTGGGAGATATTTGCTACCGAACTCTCAGGTCTTGGAGACCTGGCAACAGAGGCTGGCATACGCCTTTCCATGCATCCTGGACAGTACTCCGTGCTCAACTCCCCTCGCCATGGGGTGGTGGACAAGACAATTGCAGACCTACTCTACCATACCAGAGTTCTCACGAGCATGGGGCTTGGCAACGAGCATAAGATAGTGTTGCATATTGGAGGGGCATATGGAGACAAACAGGAGGCTACCAAGAGGTTTGTCTCCGCGTATCAGGCGCTGATCCCAGCTGTAAAGGATAGGGTAATCCTAGAGAATGATGACAAGCTCTATACCATCAGCGAAGTCCTGGCCATAGCACAGGAAGTTGGATGTCCTGCTGTATTTGACAACCTGCATCACATGACCAATCCTTCAAAGGAATGCCTTACAGAACAACAGTGGATACAAGACTGTGCTACTACGTGGAAAGCAGAGGATGGAAGGCAGAAAATCCACTATTCCCAACAGGCCACGATGAAGAAGCCCGGATCGCACTCTCCCACCATCGTCCTTGAGGATTTTCTCACCTTCTATGAGGCCCTGCCCGACAAGAATATCGATATCATGCTCGAGGTAAAGGACAAGAATTTCTCAGCCTTGAAATGCATGCATGCCACAAAGGGGGCCACAAAGGAACAGATACTCGAGCAGTGGCTCAAGTATAGACCATTGGTCACCGAACGTGACCCTGAAAAGGTTTGGGAAGTAGAAGACCTTCTCAGGGATGCAGAGGAGGGACAAGAGCTGAGTATTGCCTTCTATAGGCTTCTAGAAAGAATTCTTTCAATGGAAGTTTCCCGGTCACAGGCTGAGATTACAGCCAATACCATCGCAGCTCTATGCATACAGACACCCGCTGAAGGAAAGCGAATCACCACTAGGATAGAGCAGTACAAGCAAGCACAGATACCCCTAGAAAAACTCAAGCAATCGATCTTGAGCATAGCAAACAAATACAGGGTGTATGAGGTTCTCACCTCATACTACTTTATGCTGTAGGAGAAACACATGGACAAGAAACAACAATTCTCACCAAACTCCATTCTCGTGGCAATCACCTTTATCCTGATGATAACCGTCAATACCCTTGCAAACATCCTTCCCATTGCAGGGGTCACCACCGCAGAGGTTTCAGACTCCCTTCCCAACCTCTTTGCCCCTGCTGGGGTTACCTTCTCCATCTGGGGTGTCATCTATCTGTTGCTTGGGCTCTACACCCTCTACCAGTTGGGATTGTTCCAGAAAGGAAACCCTACCGATAGGGAGCTTCTCACACGAGTGGGCAATATCTTTGCTTTCTCCTCGCTGATTAACTCCGTCTGGATTTTCTGCTGGCATTACAATGTCATTTTTCTCTCGGTGATCATGATGCTTCTCATCCTTCTCTCCCTGATAACCATCCATCTCGTTCTCAAGAACAGGCCGATGACGCGAAAGGAGTGGTTCTTCATCAAGTTGCCCTTCTCCATCTATTTTGGATGGATAACCGTAGCGACCATTGCCAACATCACTGCCCTTCTGGTTACCATTGGCTTCAGTGGATGGGGCCTAAGCGAAACTGTGTGGACAAGCACGCTCATCATCATTGGCACCCTTATCGGAATGACTACAGGCATCTTGGCAAGGGACATCCCCTACGTGGCCACACTTATCTGGGCCTTTGCAGGAATCCTCATCAAGCATACCTCAGCCTCTGGTTTCAACAGGGCTTACCCTGTGGTCATCATCACGGTACAGACTGCATTGGTCCTATTGGTGGCAACCCTTGTCCTTATTCTGTTCATGCAGAGAAAGAAAGATAACCACCTTTGATGCATACCACTACCTGGGAACTTCGTCCCCTGAAAGCGCTTCATTGGATGTATATCGGTCTGTGCCCGAATATCAGGGTATCACACTGTTCTCTAGGCAGGAAGGTAGCATACAAACCCACCACCGCGCGTTGTTGTCTCAAGCCAGAGCCCAAGATCGATCTTCCACGTTAGGGACGCATCATAGAGGGTGGCGTACACTCTCTCACCTTCCCCTTGTTGCTCAACACCGACTAGGGTGACCCAGTGCCATTCGTCAAGGTTTGGCAAGGCCCCTTTTGAGAGGTTGAGAAAGGCCACCGGGGAGTCAGCTTCGAATGAAGAGACCAGGAAATCAACCACGTTAGCAAGAGAGGGTCTTTCACCCTTTGCCTTGGCAATCTTCAAGGTCTGTCCCTTGAGGGTATAGGGTACCTTCGGCAGAAAGGCCTCTACTCCCTTAGTAAACTGACTCAGAAGATGCACTCCCATAATACCCGGTGTGACATGTCTCCACAGTTC
>DMAO01000081.1 GCA_003446545.1 Sphaerochaeta sp. | reverse complement strand
TGAGTTACAACACCTCCGAAGAAGATCTTCGGGACCTGTTTGCACAGTACGGTACAGTACTTAGTGCTAATATCATCATTGACCGCGAGACACGCCGCCCAAAGGGTTTTGCTTTCGTTGAGATGGAAGAGGATTCAGCTGCAGATGCAGCAATCTCCCAGCTTGACGGGACTGACTTCGGTGGCCGCAATCTTCGTGTGAACGAGGCGATTGCAAAACCTCGCCCTACGCACAACAACTACCGTAACTGAGTTCGGGAAGTTTCGCATCAAATGATTCAGTAATGGGAACGGAGCCGAATGGCTCCGTTTTTTATTCCTTTTTCTCTCTCCCTTCGCTCTCTTTGTTGCCCGCTTATCATCGGATACCTTTCTGCTGAGAGGATTCTACCCCTTCTCAAGGGGAGAAAATCGACTGACAGGAACACCATCCTTGACAACTGAAGATACAAACATGGCATAAGGGCGCACCCAGAGATCAATGGAACCCTTGGGGCGGTAGAGCACCATGGTCTCGAGGGTTTCGCTGTTGATGACCGTATCGATAACCTCGTAGAGCCCTCCCTTGAAATGTCTGTACCACCCCGGTTTAAGCTCTTTTCGCTCGACCTTATCCCTTACCATGCACCACCGCCTCCGCCTCCGAAGCCACCACCACTGAAGCCACTACCACCAAAGGAAGAGCGAACTCCACCGGGGGAGCCACTCTTGGCCTGAGAGTAGATTGCATGTTCCATGACATTGGAGTGGATCCTATGCGACAAGGAACTGTAGAATAGGGCATTGAATGCGAGACTCTGACCATAATACCAGGAGGGAGGATTAAGGGCGATGGTTGAGAATTTCTTGGCCCACTTATCCTCTAGCCCCAGCACTGTGGCATATCCAAGCACATGATAGAAGAGTTCAGGATCGTCATCGATCATCATCTTGAGCTTATCAACCTCCACCTTGCTGATGAAGTCACGATAGCCGATGGTCTGTTCCAACATCTTGTGCGCATAGGCACTACGCTTTGCTGTGACCACCCCCAAGAAAGAGAGATACGAGGGAAAAAGGACAACAGCAATAGCCATAAGTATTGCAAAGACCGTGCTGGTTTCCAATACCCCGTACAGAATGATACATGCAGCAACGTAGGCAAACAAAGCGATGAGCACAAAAGCCACGATTTTGATGAACTTCGTAAAGTTACCACACATCTCCCAGTTGGAGGTCAGCCGATAGGCAATAACTCCACTCATGACGCTGCTGAAAAAGCCGACTACCAGTAGTGCAACGGTTCCTCCTGCAAGATAGCTGAAGCTGGCTGCAATCGCATTGATTACCACGATAGCAGCCGCCATCAGAAAAATGATGACTCGTTTTCGCTCGGCCACAGGGTCGTTCAGGCGCCTCTCTTTCTTAAAATATGAGAGGGTCTGCCCCTTAGCCTTCTCCATAGCCTGGCCAAACTTCTGTTTCTCCAGATCCTTGAGAGTGACAGTATTCCCGTCCCCTGCAGCAAAGAATGCGTTGAAGAGATCTCTCTCATGCTTCTTATCAGTATTTGGATCCTTCAAGCGGGTAAAGGTAATCTTCCCCTTGCCCTCTTCCTTGATGGTAAGGCAACCCTGGTCAGCCCAGTAGAAAAATAAGGAGGTCAGGTCCTTGTTATCCACCCTGAGGTCTGCAATAAAGCCGACCTCAAGGGGGGAAAATCCCTCAGGAGGTTCAAAGCGGACTACGGGGACAAACAATTCCTCTCTCCCATATCGTCTGAAGAGCATGGTTGCGAAAATGCTTGCACCGATGCCGAGCAATGCCGCAAGGATGGATAAAGGGACTGTGTAATCCCGATGGACCGTCATCCCGGTGAAGTAACCCTGCTCCATCTGGACCCTAAGGGTAAGGGCTTCCCCAGGGATGAGGTTCTCAGCCTTCCCCGTCAGGGTCTTGTTGTCCGCAGAGAGGGAGTAGGTTCCCCTCTGTGCGGTCGAGCCATACGTTCCACCGGTAAGCCAGATCATGGAAGAGTCTATCGGTTTGGGAAAGGTAATCGCAAAGGAGAACTCTTCTATGGTGCTCTGCCAACCCGGCCCTACTAGGTTGAAGTACAGCTCGTCGTAGTCGTCATACTCATCCTCTCCTACATCATAGGTGTAGCTGATGGTATATGGCTTCTTACCTACAACGGTACTATCAGCAGAACCGAGGCGGAACGTGATGTAGTCCCTTGAGACCGAATCCTCAATGATGGGGTCGCTACTCGCAAGATTCTCCAGCTTGATTCGCCTCTTACCAAAGCGAACCGGTATCTCACGGAAAATACCATGTCGTGGCGTGGAGAAATTCGCAACTATGTTCTCTTTGATGGTATAGACATTGTTTGCAGAGACATCAAGGTCCATATGATAGGACTCAAAGACATAATCTGCAGCGAACAAAGAGAGGGTGGTAATCCATAGCAATACAAGAAACAGGAATCTTTTTCTCTTCATTAAAACTTCACCTTTACGTTGGAACGCGCCTCTTCTTCAATGGTAAGGTAAGGCTTCCTTGTAAAGTGAGCCATCGAGGCGACCAAGGATGAGGGGAATACCTCGCATGTCGTATTGAACTGTTTGATGATGGCATTGTAGTATTTGCGTGCCGACAGTAACTGTTCCTCAATCTTCTGAAGCTGCGTTTTCAGGTCAAGGAACCCTTGGTTTGCCTTCAGGTCAGGATAGGCCTCGCTCAGGGCGAACAGGGATTTCAAGGTAGAGGAAAAACTCTTGTTTGCCTCATCCTTCTCTACCGTACCGGAGGCACTCATTGCCTTGTTTCTGGCCTCTATGACAGCTGTAAGGGTCTCGCTCTCATGCTTCGCATATCCTTTGACAGTCTCAACAAGATTGGGGACGAGGTCATAGCGTTGTTTCAGATGGGCATCTTAGGCAGATTCGGCCTCCTCGCCCTGATTTCTCAGTCTGACCAAACGGTTGTACACACTCACAAAATAGAGAGCCAACACCACTAGAACAGCAAGAATACTAAGGAAGATTACCATACATTACTCCTTTTCAGTGAGCATAGAATGCTACACTCTCGGTCTCCGGTCAAGCGTTCTCCCAAAAAAGAAAGGCGTCCAATCTTGCATTACTTGCGAGTATGCTATTTATTCTTTGGCTGCCAAATACTATAATACAGCGGAATCCATAGTGAGCGTAAAATGAAAAATATTGCCTTTCAACCCTATGCACATTCACTTATGCATACCTATTCTCGGTATTTTCTGGCCGCCTGAGGGTAGTGTCTCATTTTCAAGGTCAGTTTAAACCTTTGTTAACAATGCGACATAGATAGTTTAATTCTCTTTGGTATATTCGCAGTAAACAAAGGAGTAGACCCATGAGAATCTTGCTTACATCAGATACATACGAACCAACCATAAATGGAGTCGTTACTTCCTTAATGAATCTTCAGCATGGCCTGAAGCAGTTGGGACATGAGGTACGTATCCTCACCCTCTCTGAGTCTCATACCACATATTATCGGGAAGGAGTCTGGTATCTCGGCTCCTTAAACTCAGGGACAATCTATCCGGGTACCAGGGTACTGGACACCCTTGCTAGGAAACCCCTAAAGGATCTGATCAGATGGAGACCAGAAATTGTACACTCCCAGAGTGAATTCAGCACATTCATACTGGCAAAGCGAATCGCACATGTGGTGGGGGCACCGCTTGTACATACCTACCACACTCTCTATGAGGATTATACTGCATATTTCTCCACCAACGAACGGATTGGCCGGGCATTGGCTAAGCTCTTTTCCCGTATAATACTAGCACAGACCGATTCTGTCATTGCACCCACCTCCAAGATTGAGCACCTGCTGCGCTCCTACGGGGTCGACAAACCAATCGAGATTATTCCCTCAGGCATAGACCTCAGAAAATTTTCAGCCAATTCAGAGAAAGAACTCCTGGACGCAATGAAGGTCCGTCTGGGCATACCGATGGAGAATTTGGTGATCGTCTATGTCGGTCGCCTGGCAAAAGAGAAAAACACCGCTGAATTAATCGCCAACTTCTCCTCAGACAGAACCGACCGAACGCTACTTCTGGTAGGCGACGGTCCCCAACGGCAGCAACTGGAACAGCAGGTTGCAAGTCTGGGCCGAAAAAAGCAGATCATCTTTGCAGGTATGCAAAACCAAGAGGACATTCCTTTCTTCTATCGTTTGGGAAATGTGTTTTGCAGTGCTTCCACCAGTGAAACCCAAGGATTATCCTATGTGGAAGCCTTGGCATCAGGGCTTCCAGTCTTGTGTCGTGCCGATGCTTGCCTCGATGGTCTAATCCAGAATGAAGTTAACGGCTGGCAGTATCATTCGAACGAAGAATATCACCAGTACCTTGAGCGTGCATTCTCTGACGCTACCCTTCTCACAAAACTCTCCGCCCAAGCACGCTTCTCGAGTGCTAGGTATGACCGACTGACCTTTGCTGAGTCGGTCTCTACGGTGTATGAGCAGCTTATCAAAGCTCGGACACAACCCTACAGGATACTGGCATGACACGAAAAATACTAAATATATTTTCCATTCTAGGCCTATTGGGCTGCCTGGCCTACGGCATATTCTTGTGGAAGGCAGGGGTTCTCACCTCCCTTGACTCCCTGCACCGTTATGTCGCCGGGTATGGCTCATGGTCGGCACTGTTTTTCCTTGCCTTTCAGGCAGTGCAGGTAATCCTACCCGTTCTACCAGGAAGCCTAGGATGCTTGGTTGGTGTCTTGGCATTCGGAGTTCTAAAAGGCTTTATATTCAACTATGTAGGCATCGTCATCGGTTCCTTGGGAGCGTTCGCCTTGTCCCGCCTCTATGGTCGTCCTCTGCTCTTCCGAATTTTTTCCTCTTCCATGATTGAAAAATATGACCGTTGGATGGAAAAGAAGGGACGATTCGTCCATTGGTTGGCCATCCTTATCTTCCTGCCCGTCGCACCCGATGACTACCTCTGTTTCCTAGCTGGGACCACCACCATCTCCTGGCGAAATTTTGCGACCATCATCGTATTGGGGAAACCCTTTTCCATCGCACTGTACAGCCTCGGACTTACAACGCTTTTCACCCATCTCATACCATGGAGTTAAGATTATGAATCGTTCACGCTTTCTTTTGAGTGTCGCCATATTCGTGGTGACAACCGCCCTCTGGGCAAATCCTCAAAGCCTAGTAGCCCTTTCCCAATCCGAATGGGATACGCTCCTTGACGGACAGAACCTCACCCGGTCGGCAACCTGGCAGGATTCCGTCGCATCACTTGCTCCAGCCGGCTCCCTTGCTCAGAAAAAGACTGTGGAAGCTGAAGAGCGGGCAAAAGGCATTTCGGTCGCGTCCTTGGCTTTGGTATCCTATCCAGTGGATTGGGCCAACCAAAATACGAAAGAACGGGAACTACAGCTGTTCAACCTGTTGCACAAGATTTCGACATTGCAGGGTTTTCGCTATACAGAACACAAGAAGAAAATCCTGTTCTCCGAATCCTACACCATTGCAGATCCTGAAGATAAGAAATCAAAGATAGCTGATCCCGTTGTCCAGACACTCCCCGCTACCGACACCACCTATGTCTGTCAGGAGGACTCAATCTTCGGCAAGAACATCTACCAATATACATACCAGATTTCCGATATCGAGATATTTGTCGATATCACCAACCTGACGACATTGAAATTCCTCGGGATGTCCTTCGTCAAACCCAAGGATATGTCGCTCTACCTCTCTGCAACTCAGACAAAGGATGGAATACTGCTCTACACCTGTACGACCCTTGCAACGCTTGAACCTAACGTATCGTTCCTCTTCTGGAGTTTCAATCTGGCTGATGAATCGATGCATCGGATCAGTGCCTACCAAGACTGGTTTAAGAAGGAGCTCCTAGGATGAAAGTACTACTCTACACAGGATCCTGGAATCTGATAAAAGGTAGCGGAGTGGGTCAAGCACTGCTCCATCAGGAAGCAATGCTCCTTATCAACGGCATTGCCACCACACAGAGCTGGAAGGATGACTCATCTGTCATCCATGTCAATACAGTCTTCCCTGACAGCATGTTTGCAGTATGGAAGGCAAAGCGAAGAGGGATATACGTTGTCCGGTATGCACATTCCACCATGGAGGATTTCAAACATTCCTTCCCCTTTTCGGATACCTTGGCCCCATTGTTCCGTCGCTGGATACGATTTCTCTACCAACAGGGGGATGTGGTCATCACCCCAACCCCTTATTCCAAGAGACTCTTGGAACAATACGGAGTGACCAAACCGATTATTGTCCTCTCCAACGGAGTTGATACCACTCATTTTTACCCAAGCAAGGAAAAACGAACAGTCTTCCGAAAACGGTTTGGTCTCTCCGAAACCGATATGGTGGTGATCAGCGTTGGGCACTTCATCGAACGCAAAGGCATACTTGATTTTCTTGCCTTGGCCAAACGGATGCCACACATACAGTTTATGTGGTTTGGACATACCCCATCATCACTGATGACCAAGCAGATACTGAACGCAATGGAAGCGAAACCTGCCAATGTACGGTTTCCAGGATTTGTTGATCAGGACTCGCTGGCACAAGCCTACTGTGGTTCAGACATGTTCGTCTTTCCCAG
>DMAO01000357.1 GCA_003446545.1 Sphaerochaeta sp. | reverse complement strand
GCCAAGTAGGATGCTGTGGACCCCTTGCCTTTGGAGCCTGCCAGATGAATTTTCTTAAACGTTCGTTCGGGGTTGCCGATGTACGCGAGGATCGCATGCATGCGATCAAGGCGGTAGGTTCTGGTGGTATAGTGGTCGGTCTGCTTTTCCAGGTTGGTAAAGCTCTCCATATAGGTGACCACCTCTTGGAAAGAAGTAAACTGCATAGCTGTAAACACCTCGCGACAACTGTAATAGCATACGGTAGTTTGGTCAACGCGATCTTCGTCAGGTTTACAGGTCTACCATTATCGCAGAATCCTCCTCTAGAGGATCAACCACTTCACCGGGAGTATCGGCGCTCAGGATCCTGTCCATCTCGTCAAGTACCCCTTGGGTCATATCCCCGAAGTCAAACATGGGTCTGAGGCGGGCAAAGAGGGGACGCACAAAGTGCCTGAGCTGGCTCTTATCCTTTTCCAGGGTGCTTTTGCTCTGGAGGGTGAGGACCGTCACAGCTGAGGGGGAGAAGTAGGTACCCACTTCCTCAAATCCAAACTTCTTATAGAGCTTGATGGTCTTCAGGTCATCGGCAAACACATCGATGACAAGGTTTTCGATACCCTTGCTACGGGCTAGCAGGAATACCAGGATGATGAGACCTATGGAGGCTGAGGTGTTCCTCATCTCCGGCAGGACTGCCAGACGTATGATCTCAGAGCAGTTGCGGGAGTGCAGCACAGATTCTATGTCAAAATACTCGGAGATGGGCAGGGGCCAGAAATGGTCACTGGTCATCAGAGAGACCGTCCCGACCGGATGTATTCCCTTAAATGCCAAAATGTGCATCGCCTTCTCGTCCTCCTGGCGGTGAATGGACTCTTCGAGATAGCCCTTCTCTCCAACCAGGACCTTCCTTTGGATAAAGAACACATCGCTCATTCCTGCCTGGTCAGTGACCAGTGAGAATCTTATGGTGTCCCTACTCTCATCATTCGCCGGAAAAATTGTGGTAAACTCCGTACCTACACCCAATTCACTTTTCACTCTGATTCTCCCTCCCATCTTATCTACAATGGTATAACAGTTGGAGAGTCCGAGACCTGTGCCCGAACCCGGTGCTTTTGTTGTGAAGAAAGGGGTAAAGATCTGGTTGAGATCTTTATCTGCAATACCACACCCGGTATCGCCAACCTTTATCATGATTAGTCCATCCTGTTCCATACAAGAGAGGGTAAGTACTCCACTACCATCCATTGCTTGGATGGCATTGACAATGAAGTTAAGAAACAGCTGTTGCAACTTACTTTCATTGGCCTCCAGATAGGGAAGGGCATGGTAGTTGCGCCTAACCTCGATGTTGTGGGAGTCTATGCCACGCAAGGCGAGTCTCAGGGAGAACTCCAGGATTCTTACTATTTCTACCGACTGGTTCTCTTCAGGTGCATCCTTTTCTTTGCGAGAGTAGATGGAAAGCTCCTTGATGACGTCTGCGGCAGTCTTTGAGTAGGAAAGAATGTCTTCAAGATATTCATGATGGGCATGATCTTCTTCCACCTCACTGAGCATAATCTCAGCTGTTCCAAGGATTCCTGCAAGGGGGTTGTTCAACTCATGGGCGATTCCTGCTGCCAAGGTCCCAATGCCTGCCATTTTCTCCGTCCTCACCAGCTCTTCCTGCAAGTTCTTCTGCTCAGTAATGTCGTTGATAATCTCGATGAATACGTTTTTGGAGTTCTCAGGTACCTTAACATTGTGGAACTGGAATGAGAATACCCTATCCTTGATGGTAGTTTCAGTCTCTTCGACCGCTCCGTTGTGCAGGCAGTCGAGGGCTTGGCAGAACTGACAAGGCCTATTGCGCTGGAAGAAGGCACGGTAACATTTGTTGCCGATGAGACCTTTTTTATTATTACCGTAAAAGGCGACAGCGGCAGTGTTGACTTCCTGGATGGTATAGTCGATGTCAATCAGGCAGACAGGGGAGGCGATGCCATTGAAGATGGCCTCCATCTTGTTCTTGCTCATGGTCAGTTCATCACCCTGTTCACGAAGCTGTTCAAAGGAGAGTGCATTTTCTAGGGATAGGGAGCTCTGGGCAGCAAGAATCTCCAGTGCTTCAAGTTCGATCATCGTTATCAGGGATTTTGTATAGTCATAGCCGATGAGGATGTACCCTGCTATCTGTTTCCTGACGACCAAGGGGATGAGGACATCTGCAGGAGGGAGCTGTTCACTGACCTCGAAGCGTTTTTCTTCAGGGGTGACATTGAGAATGGATGAGACGTTTTCACTTCTGAGCTTATGGAGTTTTTCCTCCACATACGGGGGGAACGTGAATACCACTTCATCTCCTTCCTTGAGATCAGTAGGGCATTTGCTGTTGGCAATCATGTTGAACGTATCGCCATTGTCCAGTCGCTTTACCACGAAGATTACCCATTCGGTTTTCAGGCCCGAACTCAGGTTCTTCACCACCTCATCACCAAGCTCCTTGAGGTTTACGATGGTCGTAAGTCTGTGGCTGAGGTTCTTGATAGTTGTCTGGTAGGGGTGACGCTTGGGAATGATGATGGTGTCCACCACATATGCGAGTAGGTTTCTCAAGGGGTGGATGATAAGGACAGTAACAATACCGAGGATGATGGTGAGAGGTAAGATATCACCGGGTATAAAATTACTATTGAAGATTTTGATTATTGAAATGATGATGTAGTAGGATATTGAAGCTATTATGGCGAGAATGGTGGAGTAGATGATGTTGATGCCGATACGGGAATAGCTTATCAGCCTGTATCTGTAGATAGTGTAGAAAAGCAACATGGCGTTGATGGTGGCAGCAAAGATGTCGATGGGGTATTTCCCCAGGGCTGGAAAGATATTCATGAAGATGCCTATGAGCATCACCCCCACCCCGATGAGGGGGAGTTTCAGGTTCTTGTGGGTTTTTTTCAGTGTTTTGTACTTGGCTCCTACCAGGAGGATGATCAGGGTCAGTATCAGATAGACATAGCTGATGGAGTACGCTAATATGGATCCGGGAGCCAGTTTGTAGAAAAATTCTCCCTCGGGCGTGAAGCCCGCTTGGTGTACGATGCTCCCTGAAAAGTTGAGGACCATCAGGGGGATGATCAGAAGATAGCTGGCTTGTGCGAATACCCTGATGGATCGTTTATGAATTTCCAGCATATCAACAATAAAGTTGCTCAGCCCGAACGGCACGGATAGCAATCCGATAAGCATAATCCGATTCCAGAAGAGAGTGGTCATGTACTCGCTGTTGAGGTGCATCATCATCGAGCCAAAGCTCCAGATGGCGACAAATACCATATAGAGTTGGAATGACCAGAAGAATCCCTCCTTCTTAAACTGCATAAATCCAAACACAGTAAAAAAAATATAGAGAATGAAGGCCACTGCAGGGATAACGGTCGAGACATCAATGATCATGGAAAACCCTTTTTTCTTTCAAATGAAGATAATTTGTATTAGTATAGAGCCAATATATGGAATTAATCAAACTATTTCTCCTAGGTGCCACCGGATATTTGCTAGCTGGACTCTATGATGTGGCCATTTTGCATAATAAACCCTTGTTGAGGAAGTTCCTCTACGCAGGGTTCTTTATCACAGCCCTACCGTACCCTGTGATTTTCCTTACCTGGGATTCGCCCCTTCCAGGCTTCGTCGCTTGGATAATCTTTCCCCTGCTCATAGCTTTTGCCTTGCTGCTTATCTTTTCGGTGATGATAGAGACCTCTCTCTTTTCCGAGGGTACGGGCAAGCTTTATCAAGGAGGCACCTATCGAATATCTAGACACCCCGGTTTTATATGGTATACAATTATAAATGTTTTGGTAATGATATACTATTGGAATCATTGTATTACTATGCTATTAGTGGGGCTAACCCTTTGCAACCTCATTTTGATAGTGGTAGAAGATCGTATATTCTTTCCCAAGATGTTCGCCGAATACGAAGAGTATAGGAAGCGTACTCCCTTTTTCCTGTAGGACACCCCAATATGGAGAATCACAGAATGGACAAACACATTGTAACAACAGATGATGATCAGGCGATCCGTAAGGTTCTGCAGATATTGCTTAGAAAAGAAGGGTATCAGGTTACCGTCTGCTCCACAGGTGCTGAGTTGCTTGCAACCCTCAAGACCAGCGCAGCTACAGTAGACCTCGTGCTCTTGGACATCAAGATGCCAGGGCTCTCAGGCATGCAAGTCCTTGAGATTATCAGGCGCAACTATCCCCGCATCCCTGTCATAATGCTTACAGCATTCAATGACCTCGACACTGGTATGAAGGCGATTCGCCTAGGGGCTAGCGACTATCTGGCCAAGCCGGTCCATCGAGAGGTTCTGGTGGAGAGTGTCAGCCGTGTGTTGGATGCCATAGCACTCAAACAGGATGAAGTGGCAGAAAAAGATCACACACTGGCCCATCAGAAAGATTTGGAAGACAAACTGCAAAGTGCCCTTGGTGCTCTTAAGAGTACGACCCTTGCCACCCTTGAAGCGTTTACCGAGACAATCGAACAGAAGGATCCCTACACTAAAGGGCATTGTAGCCGTGTGCGAACCATTTCCCTTGCCATAGCTAGGGCCCTCAACTTTTCAGAGGAGAGCCTGCANNATACTCGAAGGTGGTGCCTTGCTCCATGATATCGGTAAGATTGGAATTCCTGAGGAGATACTGAACAAGCCCTCAAAACTGTCAAAAAGTGAGTTTGCTCTCATCCGTGAGCACCCGGTTGCAGGGGAGAGGATTGTCTCCCATATAGATTTGTTCCAAGCCTACCGGCCCATTATCCGAAGCCATCATGAGCGTATGGAT
The DNA here is from genome assembly GCA_003446545.1 of Sphaerochaeta sp. Taxonomy (GTDB): domain Bacteria; phylum Spirochaetota; class Spirochaetia; order Sphaerochaetales; family Sphaerochaetaceae; genus Sphaerochaeta. Next base: position 98 of record DMAO01000357.1, on the reverse strand, counting down.
GGCAAAGGCTACCCTGACGGGCTGAAGGGAGATCAGATTCCCCTTGATGTGCGCATCGTATCACTCGCAGATGCCTTTGATGCAATGACCACCAGCCG
>DMAO01000039.1 GCA_003446545.1 Sphaerochaeta sp. | reverse complement strand
TATTCTTTTACCTACTAGTTGGTTAAGGAGTTTCGCCGACAAGAACACGGAAAGGATATTCCAATCGGTATTCGTTAAGAAATTTTCCAAGGAAGTCCAGATCATTAGTAGGCGGGAACTCTGGTCGATTGATATTGCTGCCAAGACCAGTGATTTGAATGTTCCACCTGGGAATGGACTTGAACAGTTGGAGGGGAATCGAAAAGGTCAGTACAGTATCAGAGTCAACGACCAATGGAGGATATGTTTTGTCTGGAGTGAGACAGAATGTATCGCAACCGAAGTCGAGATAGTCGACTACCATTAGGAGAGCACAATGGACAACTATATGCCAGCCTTAACAGTGGGGGAATTTCTGAAGGAAGAGTTCATGGTTCCCCTCGGTCTCAGTGCATACAAGCTTGCAAAGGATATCAATGTACCGGCAAGCCGTATTCAGGAGATTCTCGCCAACAGGAGAAAACTCTCGATGGATACCGCGCTGCGCCTTGCCCACTACTTCGGAGCCAGTGACGAATACTTTGCCAACCTGCAGACAAAGATCTCTCTTGAAGCTGAGAAGCTGACGATCAAGAAAGAAATAGATTCACTGCCAACCTATGCCCCGACTATGGGAAAACAAAAGTTCTTTCATGCATGATTCGAGCTAGAGCACGGACAACAATAATCTGGTGTCAGTCTCGTATAGCACTCTACTTTGGAGGGCGATTTTTCTGTTTGCTATAGAATACGAAGAATCGTATACTCATAGACGGAGGCTTGTATGAATATTGTCAAGATCAAAGCACAAGTGAAAGAGTACGATTGGGGCAATTCGTCCTTCATCCCTACGCTCCTCGGACAAAAACCTGATGGAAAACCCAAGGCGGAAATCTGGATGGGAACCCATCCAAGTGGAGAATCCCTCATAGACGGCACAGACCAGAAGCTCTCTGACTTCCTTCGGTCGGACAGCCTGCACTGGTTCGGACAGGATCATCTTGATTGGTTTGGCCCTGAGCTACCCCTTTTGCTCAAGGTGCTGGCTATTGAATCCCCCCTTTCCATCCAGTGTCATCCCTCTGAATTCCAGGCGAGAGAAGGGTGGGAGCGTGAACATGCCTTCCGTACCCGGTTCCCCAAGGAACTGTGGAACTACAAGGATCCCAATAGGAAGGCAGAGGTTATCTATGCCCTTACCCCTGTTACCGCAATGTGCGCCTTCCGTCCCTTGGAAAAAATTCTTCCTACCCTAGAATCTCTCATCCCTGTTGGCTATGCCAAACATTTCTCTGCATTGGATGCAGAGACCCCAGATGGAAGGCTTGCTCAGCTTTTTGAGAAACTCTACACCATGAAGAAGGAGGAGCTTGTACCCCTTATCAAGGAGTACATCGCTTCCTTGCGAGAGAGGGAAGACCTTCCTTTCTCCTCCCCTGATGGTCTCTTTTTGGAAAGCAAGGGCATCGCGCTGACCTGCTTCGAGATGTATCCGGAAGATCCCGGTCTGTTCTGTCCCTTCCTGCTCAATGTCAAACACCTTTCCGAGGGACAAGCCCTCTATCTTGAACCAAAGACACTACATGCCTATGTGTTGGGCAACGGCATAGAGCTGATGAGCTCTTCTGACAATGTCCTGCGAGGAGGCCTCACCAACAAGAAGGTCGATGTGCGCGAACTGTTGAGGATATTGGAGATCAAAGGAAAGGAGGTGGAGCCTGTCCTCACCTTGGTCGGCAAGTCAGGAAGAAAACACCTGCTTACCCCAACAGAGGAGTTCCACCTGATGGTCTGCCACTCAGGATCCTACCACATCCATGACCGGAAAAGTATTGAGCTCCTGTTTTGTACTGAGGGTAAGACAACCTTTACCAACGGAGGTGACAAGCTTGTCATCACCCGGGGCGAGTGTTATGTGGTAGCCGCTTCCCTGTCTGAGTATCAGCTGGAAGTTGAGGGGAATCTCTTCATAGCTGATGTCCCACGGTAAGAAGTCTGGTTCCCTTTTGATTTTTTAGGTAGTATATTCAGACACGTGTAAGGGTGTCAAAGTATGAAAAAAGGTTCTACAAGTGCATTGTCCCACATAGCAAGGTATGCCGTTTTGGTAGCCATCATTGTTCTTGTCCTGATCGCCGTGGATATAATCCTCGGCAGACAGGACAAGATTGTCTACTCTCCACCAAACCCCTTGGTTGTCGTACAGCAGAGCCAGAAAGGGAGAGTTGCAAAACGTGGGGTCTTCCCCTCCTATATCCAGGCCCAAGACAGCATACCTGTCATAGCCTTGGTAGGAGGGACCATAGAGACGTTTCCTGTCTCTGTAGGACAGCTTGTCGAGAAAGGTGAGGTATTGGCTACCCTTGACAGTGAACCCTTCCTACAGCAGGCAAAACAGGCGGAGGCTGTCTACCTAGCCAGTGAGAGCACCTTCACTAGGATAGCCTCCCTGTATCAGAACAAAGCGACAACAGAACAGAATTATGATCAGGCGAAAGCACAACGTGATGCTGCCAAAGCCCAGTATGAGATTGCAAAACTGCAGCTTGGGTATGCCACGGTCAAGGCCCCAGTGACTGGGACCATCCTGATGAAGAACAGCTCTGTAGGCAGTCTTACCGGACCTCAGCAACCCCTATTGGTCATGGCTGACCTGTCCACCCTTGTTGTCAAGGTCGAGGTTCCTGAGACCTACTATGAGAAGTTCTGGAACAACGTAGGTGATCTTCGCATTGCGATAACCAATCCCAGTTGGGAGGCCCCCATTGAAGCCACCCTTTCCCATATCGATCCCTTTGTGCACAGTGAATCAAAAACCTTTACCCTAGAGGCTATCTTGGATACTGCCAAAGAGCTTGTGCGCCCTGGGATGGCAGTTGATGTGAGCATCACCTACCTAGAGCAGGAAGGTGTCTATCGTATGAGCCAATCCATTCGCAAGAGTGACGGCTCATGGTATATCTACGATCCTGAGACTCATCGGGTCGAATACGTACACATTCCTGTCGAGTTTGAAGACGAAGAGTTCTTCAAGGTTCCAGAGGCCTATCAGAGTAGCTACTTCGTTGTCGATGGCCAGCATATCCTGTTCGACAGCCAAGAGGTCCGTGTCAGAGGAGACCTCTTGTGAAGGTATCAAAGCAGGCTATACGGCATCCGGTTATCATCGGGATGCTGCTCATTGTGCTCATTGTGTTTGGTTTCTATGGCCTTACAGGCCAGAATATCGAATTTATGAGTGACATAAACATGCCATCCATCATAGTCCTCTCCCTCTACCCCGGAGCAGGGGCAGAGGATGTGGAAAAAGAGGTCACCAACATCCTTGAAGATGAGTTTGTGACCCTGCCTAACTACAAGTCCATGGACTCAGTGTCCAGCAACTCCATGAGCATGATCACCATATACTATCAGGATGGCAGTGACCCCTACGACCAGCTCGATGAGGTGCGCTATAGGATAACAAGCCTGCTCTCTGACCTTCCAAAAAACTTGGAAGGCGACCCCCTTGCCCTGGTAGGGGGAGCTAGCATGCTTCCCATCCTTACCTTCTCCATCGCCGGGGGGAAAGACATAGGAAGGGTAACTTCCTATGTCCAGGATGAGCTCATTCCAGCCATAAGCCAGATACAGGGTGTGGCAGAGCTCACCGTCCATGGACAGAAGGAGCTTGAGGCCTTTGTCCAGCTCCGTCTCTCTGATCTCTCTGCAAGGAAGATCAGCGTAACGCAGGTGGTTACCCTCATCGGCTATGCGAACAGCCGTCTTCCGCTTGGGACGGCAGAATACCAGGGGAAGACGCTCGACCTCCGGTATGGAGGGGAGTTTTCCTCTTTGGAAGACCTCAAGAGTGTGGCAGTCGGGTACACCGAGACGGGGACTCCCATCAGACTCGAAGATGTCGCCACCGTCACCTTGCGATACCCCGACCCTGCCTATTCTGTCGAGAGTGACAGGGCTTCACTGCTGGTTGCCAATGTGACCAAACGGAGCGATGGAAATATAGTGAAGATCAACAAGGCCATCAAGGCCTTGCTTGAGGAGGAAGAAGAGAAGAGTGGGGGAGCACTCACCTTCTCCATCATAGGAGACGACAGCAGGACCACCATAGCATCGTTGAACACTGTAATCAGAAGTGGGTTGATGGGAATCATCATGGCCATCCTGGTCATTGTCCTCTTCCTAGGTGATACGCGGTCGACGCTCATCATAGGCTTCTCCATACCCCTTTCCCTGCTGTTTGCCTTCATAGGTATGGCAGCTATGGGCATCACCATCAACCTTATGAGTCTATCAGGATTGGTATCCTCCTTGGGGATGGTTGTAGACGGCTCCATCGTCATGCTTGAGCAGATATACCGGTACTACAGGACAGGTGACCTAACAGTCACACAGAGCATCGACAGGGCAAGCGACGAGGTGGGCTCCCCTATCCTCGCTTCAACCCTTACTACTGTGGTCGTATTCATCCCCATCTCCATGCTCAGTGGCATCATCGGCAGCATATTCAAGGATATCGCCCTCACCCTGATCCTTGCCTTGGCAGGCTCCTTCCTGGTTGCGATAATCTTTGTCCCTTTCTTTGCCAAACAACTGTTGCGTCCGGTTCCTCCCCAAGTGAAGACCAGAAGGTTCAACCGTATGATGGATTCTGTTGAAAGAAAGTATAAGCGTGCATTGGATTGGAGCCTCTCTAACAGTGCGTTTATCCTGGTGATCTGTATCAGTATCCTGGTTTTGTCGGCATTCACCATAACCAAGTTAGGCTCCACCTTCTTGCCATCAACTGACAACAGTGACTTCTATGTCCATATGGAGTTTCCCCAGGGATACAGCGTACAAGAGAGCCGAGAGCGTAGTGCACTGGTTGAAGGCCTTATTCGTTCTGAAGTGCCTGAGATGCAGGATGTGATAACCTATTCAGGGATGGGTGATACTTTTTTAGGGGGAAATAGTCCGAACATGGCTTACTCAAGGGTGGTACTCGTCCCTGTCGCCCAGCGGAAGCGGAGTGTGCATCAGATCATGCTTAGCCTACAGGGCCGTATAGCTGACGAAGTACCGGATGCTACCATCCGCCTTGAGAATGGGGGATTTGACAAGCTGTTGGGCCTTGTTACGGGAGGAGGCGGCTATGGTATTACCTTGGTCAGTGAGGACCTCTCCTTGCTCTTTATGGAGGCCCAGCGTATTCAGAACCACCTCCAGCAGGATCCTGCAGTTGTCTCTACCAGGGTCGATACCTCTTTCGATGCAAGCCAATTGGTTCTGGAAATGGATCGTGACAGCCTCAACAGACTGGGTATCAACAGCTATGAAGCGGCCCTGACGAGTAGGATTCTTGTGGAGGGTATGGATGTGGCCACCTTCACCGATACCCGAGGCGAGCGTTATTCCATCAGAATCGGTAGCGATGCTACCGAAAAAGGTTTCACAGAAGACACCCTCAATGCCATACAGCTCTATTCCATGGGTGGCACTTCGATTCCCCTTGCGTCGGTAGCGAAGCTCGAGATGCGGAGCACCTTGAGTGAGATCAACCACACAGACCGTGCAAAGACCATAACCATAGGAGCCTCTCTTGTCGATGAGGACACCTCCCTTGTCCTGCAGCGGATGAATGAATATCTGGATTCTAACCCCCTGGCCGAAGGGGTGAGCAGTCTCTCAGGGGGAGTGATACAACTGATTGAGGAGTCGATCCCTCCTGTTGTCTCAGCCCTGCTCATAGCCTGGTTCCTTGTCTATACGGTGATGGTCATCCAGTTCGAGCGGTTCAGACAGCCTGCCATCATTATTGTTTCCATACCATTCTGTATCATCGGCGTCGTGCTTGGACTGCTTGGCTTCG
>DMAO01000288.1 GCA_003446545.1 Sphaerochaeta sp. | reverse complement strand
AGCGAAGGCTGTGCATATCTGCCTCGAAGGGGGTGTCCGTATGATTGGAAAAGAACACTCCGAAGCTGACAGAGCATGCCATACCAGGTAGGGAAGTGCTAGAGACCCACACTACCTCTTCTTTAGAAGGAAGGGCGTATCCCATACGAGCTAGCGGACCTTTGCGCTCTAGGTGCCATTGCACACTTTGCTCACTTGTAGGAAGAGGGACCTGTGTTGTTGTCTTGTACGAACGCACTGAGCTCTCAACGGACAGGCTCGTCTTAGACCTGCCGACAGCTGTGTAGCTCTCATCCGTATGGTAGAGGCACACACCACAGAAGCCCCCATCAGGTGCAGTTGATGTAGTTAGGCAGAGGGTGAAATCCTCATCGCTTACCGCCAGTAAGAGCGGGCCTCTAGGGAGGCAAAGCATCGGCCCGACTGTGAGGGATAGCTCCTTATGGGTCTTGACCCACTGCAGTGGTTTGCCTAGCCAGCGGAAATCTTTCATTGTCACTTTTTTCATGCACCCAGTATAGGGTAGTTGACTTCTTTTATCCACATACCCTTTCCCTGTCGTTGAACATGTTGTATCCTATTGGTATGAAATCCTTCAAAGAAACAACAGTAAGCAGGAATCTGCTCAGTCTTCTGGAAAAAGGTTCGCCCAGCTACAATCTGGCTGAACTTCTACTCTCAGATGAGGAAATCGAGGCTTTGCAGGAATATGCGAATACTGTCTCGATCAAACGGATGAACTTCAATGACCACGGGCCGGTGCACATGCGCCAGGTTGCCTGTAACGGAGTGAAGATGCTCTCCCTGCTGAGGGATGCCCATGTAGCCACCTCTTTGGTCCTGGAGAACTCTGGAACCTATGAGGACAGCCTTTGCGCCCTCCTGCTAGCATCCTTTGTCCATGACCTGGGCATGAGTGTTTCCCGTACCGAACATGAGCTGACTGGCCTCATCATAGCACGTCCTATCATGGACAGGATACTCACGACTTTGTTTCCAGATGAGCTCTCCCGGCGTATAGCCATCATGAGTGTCGCCACCGAAGGGGTTATGGGACACATGGCTTCCAGGAAGGTGTACAGCGTCGAGGCGGGCCTTTTGCTGGTTGCTGATGGATGTGACATGGAGAAGGGAAGGGCTCGGATTCCCATGAGCATTACCACCGCTCCCAAGACAGGGGATATCCACAAGTACTCGGCTAACTCCATTGAAAAGGTGACTATCGAGAAGGGGTCAGAACATCCAATTCTCATCGATGTCGAGATGTCCAGTGATGTGGGTTTTTTCCAGATTGAGGAGGTTCTGCTTCCTAAGATCATGATGAGCAGTGCAAAGGAACACGTAGAGGTATATGCAGGTGTCATCGGACAACCTAAAAAACAATATTTGTAGGAGATAGCAATGATTGGAGTTATTGGAGAGGCTCTCATAGATTTTATTGGAAAAGGGAAAGAAGGTTCTTCGGTTGATTTTGCTTCCCATGTGGGCGGATGCGGTCTCAATGCGGCGACAGCTGCATCCAGACTTCACTGCCCGGTGACCTTCTTTGGCAAGAATTCCGCCGACATGTTTGGAGAGAGGATCTTGGAGCATATGGTGGACAACAATGTCTTGTTTGACCCTGAGCTCTGCTCCAACCCTCTGCCGTCCATGATCGGGTTTGCAGCCCTTGATGAGGAAGGTAAGGCGAGCTACGCCTTCTATAGCAAGAATACTGCCCCAACTTCGCTAGGAAGGGATGAGCTGCTCACTGCCCTCTCGGAGCACTCTGACCTCAAAGCCCTGCACATAGGATCGGTATCGCTGGTAGTGGAGCCTGGTTGCGATGCAATCCTTGCCGCAGTTGATATGATCAAGCCAGCACCCATCGTATTCCTTGACCCTAATGTAAGGCCTACCGTTATCGAAGATTTTGCTGCCTACCGCAGGCGTCTAGAGCTTGCTATTCAGCTTGCAGACCTCATCAAGCTCAGCGATGATGATCTGTTGTTGCTCTACCCCGATCTGGATGTGGATGAAGCGGCCAAACAGCTTAGTAAGGATAGCGGTTCGCATATTATCCTGACCAAAGGCAAGAAAGGCAGTACTTGGTACAGTCCACAGAAGTTCACTGTCGATTCTCCTATTGTCGACCTGCCTGTGATCGACACAGTAGGTGCTGGTGATACCTTCAGTGGCGCTTTGCTCGCTTTCCTGCATAGAGGTGGTTTCTTTGGACCTGACGGCGAGGAACCCCGTCTGGAGCCTCTTCCCAAGGCAACCATAGCCCAGGCAATGCGTTTTGCCAATGTAGCGGCCTCCATCAACTGCTCGCGCAAGGGTTGTGACCCCCCCAGTTTGGAGGAAGTGGAAGAGCTCCTAGCCTCTTTGTAGCTGTTGCCAATACCCAGTGATTGGCAGTACACTCAGAGAATGCTCAAGGAAACAAAAAGAAGAGTTATCCAGACGATCATCGCTGTTTTCGTTGCGATAGTGATCATCCTCACAGCGATGGTACTCTGGAAGTGGACTCATGCAATACAGGCAGACCAGGACCGTAAGAATCTACAGAAGGTGCTGAGAACTGTAGTGAAAGACCAAGGGGAGAGTGCACTGCTCTCCCTCTCAGGTATTCCTGTCTCAGACATCTTCTATGGTGATGAAGGGCTCATTCTTTTTGAGGAAGGCAACCAGAGCTGGCGCTATAGCGCTTCAGAGATGCAGAACATCAATGTCTATGAGAAAACTAACCGCAGTGTGGTTCATATCACCACCACCCTCGATGCTCAGGTAAATTCCTTTATGGATGTCCTTCCCGCCCAAGGTACTGGAAGTGGTATGATCCTCTCCCTCGATGGCTACATACTTACCAACGCGCATGTGGTGGAGAAGGCAAAGAGCCTGAAAGTGACTTTGTACAACGAACAGTCTTATCCCGCGACGCTTGTCGGAGTCGACAGTGAGGATGACCTTGCGGTGATTCAGATAACAGTTGACAAGGAGAGTCTTCTCAATCCCATCAACCTAGGGACGAGTAGTGATCTCAAGATAGGGCAGAAGGTCATTGCCATAGGGAATCCCTTCGGCTATGACCGCACGATGACTGTCGGGGTGGTCAGCGGGCTGAACCGCCCGGTACGCACCAATGAAGGTAAGATTATCATGGATGCAATCCAGACTGATGCATCCATAAGCCCGGGCAACAGCGGAGGCCCCTTGTTGAACAGCCGTTCTGAGGTCATTGGGATCAACTCATCGATTTACACCACCAACGGCAATTCACAAGGTATCAACTTCGCTATCCCCATCGATACCGCCGTTGCAATCCTTCCCGACCTCATCAAGCTAGGCAAGGTAAGCCGAGGGTGGCTCGATATTGCTACAGTACAGCTTACCCCACAGTTGGCCTCCTATGCCAAGCTCTCAGTCGAAAAGGGTGTTCTGGTCAGCCAGGTGGTCGCTGGAGGATTATCAGAGAAGGCTGGGCTCAAGGGCGGGACACAAATGGTCCAGTACGGAACGAGCGTAATCTATCTTGGAGGGGACGTCATCACCGCCATTAACACTAGTGAGGTTAAAGACCTCAATGACCTGTATCTTGCGCTCCTGCATACCAGAAGTGGAGAAAAAGTGAAAGTGACCGTCAACCGCAAAGGTGAGACCAAGACACTAGAGGTGCAGCTCATAGAACGGAGTGCACAGCATGTGAGTGCATTAGTAAGGTAATAGATGGCGGTTTAAGATGAATGATATACGAGTAGACGAACGATGGGGCGGTTCCGCCATAGAGAATATTCATGGTGATGTTTCCTACGAACAGAAGCCCTTCAAGGTATATGCAGAGTATGAGAGCGCAGGGGATCAGGCCCAGGCAATTGAGAAACTGGCTCAAGGGCTGAAGGATGGGGAAAAGTTTCAGACCCTGAAAGGGGTGACAGGAAGTGGGAAGACCTTCACGATGGCTAAGATCATTGAAAAGGTCCAACGCCCCACCTTGGTCCTCTCCCACAACAAGACCCTCTCTGCCCAGCTTTTCAGGGAGTTCAAGTCCTTCTTTCCCGACAATGCGGTCGAGTACTTTGTCTCGACCTATGACTACTACCAGCCTGAAGCATATGTGCCCGGGCGAGACCTCTATATCGAGAAAGATGCCGATATCAACCAGGAGATAGACCGTCTGCGCCTCTCTGCCTCCTTCTCCCTGATGGAAAGGCGTGATGTCATCGTAGTGGCCACCGTTTCCTGCATCTTTGGATTGGCAAACCCGGTTTCGGTCAGGGATATGGTACATACCTTTACTACAGGCGAACCTTTTCACCATCATGATGTGCTCGACCAGCTGGTAAGGATGCAGTATGAACGCAATGACGCCATCCTCAAACGGGGAGCCTTCCGTGTCCGCGGCGACATCTTAGAGATATGCCCCTCCTACCTGGAGAATGCGGTGAGAATCTCCGTCGATTG
>DMAO01000250.1 GCA_003446545.1 Sphaerochaeta sp. | reverse complement strand
TCTCGCTTCGTTGGGGAATCAAAAAAAATCCATTGTTTAGGTTAATTGCTAGTCAGAACGCCCTTGGGATGTCCCAAGGGCGTTCCTCTTGATCATTCTTTACTTCTACTCAGATTACTCCAGCCGCTTTCAGATCATTGATATTCAAAGAAGATGCATAGGGTTTCTCCAGCTTGCCTTCATTGACCATCTTGATGACCTGTTCACGATAGGGGGATGAGAGGTCAACACCGACAATCTTCCAGTTGTTGTCAACCTTTGGATATAGGGTTCCCTGCTCCTTGATATGTGCAACAAGCATATCACGGATTGAGTTGGGAGATTCCCACATTTTGGTTGCTGCTACAATCTTCTGTGCCTTGAGAGCTGAGGAATACCGGTAGTTGTTGACTGCCAAGGTAAGTCTCTGTGTATCAGAGAGTGGCTTGCCCTTGAACTTCACGTTTACAATTCTCTTTCCTACAGGCTTGGAAAGGTCAATCTGATAGTCAACTCCTGCAAACATATCGTAGAGATATCCAGGTTTCTCAGGGTTGAAACTAATTGAGATGTCACCGCTCTTCCACTGGTTGTAACAAGAAGCTGACCACTCCATGTAAGCCTTCAGTTCTGCACCTGTCACCTCAACCTTGTAGAGGGTGTTATCATACTTATAGATACCGAAGATGGTTCCATAGTTGATGGGACCGGCAGGAATATCACTGGTATCGGAGAATAGTGCAGCGGCGGAGACATCAGCACCCGAATTTGCCAACTGGACGGAGTTGATTAGGTCCATGACAGCAGTGTCGCGAAGCTTTCCCTCTGGAATCCCCATGATCTCATTCTTGGGTTGGAAATCGACAGAAGCGGTACCGAAAATACCTCCACTGCTCTTGCCATCTGCTGAAGGTGCTCCTCCTGAGATGAAGTCACGGGTCTTCTTATGTGCTTCCATGATGAAGGTATCCTTGCGAATCAGATCACTTGGCTCATACTTGTCCATGGTGATCACATCCACCTTGCGGGAGATGATACGCTTGTCACTATCAAGACCAAGGTCAATGCGGATTACTTCCTTACCAAGGTTCCTTGCCCCACCCACAACAGTATCTCCATGAATGTTCTTATAGGTATTGTGGGCATGCCCTAGGATGAGAACATCAATTTCTGGACATAGTTCGAGAATAGCGTTTCCTCCATCACTTCCACCCTCTTCATCATACTCGGGATAGATTCCCACATGGGATACGGCAATGATGATGTCAACCTTGTCCTTGATGATGTCCACTACCCTCCTACAGGCCGGACCCACGGCGGCAAATACNNCGGTCTTCTCCCCATCCCAACGGGGGGCATTGGGGTTTGTTAGGCCGATGATACCAATCTTAAGATCACCACGCTCGATAATGGTGTATGGAAGGGCCGCCATCGTTCCATCAACCCGTGCCATATTGGCTGCAAGGACGGGGAAGTCTGCAAGGGCCTGTACTCTCTTGATGAGCTTCTCCCCAAAATTGAACTCATGGTTTCCTAGGGTAAGGGAATCAGACTGCAACAGGTTCATGGCCCTGATCACCGGATGGGGACCATCCTGTTTGTTGTAGATATCATCTGTCATGATGTTACCCTGCAGGACATCACCGTTGTCCACTAGAATTACATGAGGCTCTTGGGAGCGAACCTCTGCAATGTAGGTAGCTATCCTTGCCAATCCATCATTGGTTGTCTCCTTGTCATTCTCGTAACTGAAGCCCCAGACATTGCTATGAAGGTCAGTCGTAGCAAGGATAGTCAGGTTCTGGGTTTCTGGCAGGGGTTGGGCAAAGAGCATGCCAACCGAAAGAAAGAGGACCATCATACTCAGAACAGTTAGTTTCAAACCACGTTTCCTCATCATTTTCTCCTTACATCAGATAGGGTAGTATTTCAATCTATCTTCTTGTGTGATACCACAGTGTATCACCACCTCAAGGACAACACAAGAAAAGAGTAGTTGATGTTTCTGTAATTCAATTCTTATATTTTCATTACTAGTATATGGTTACAATATCATACTAGACATTGTCCCCCTATCTGGATATGCAGGGTCTATTCGTATGAATTCACCAATAAAAGAGAGGTTTGAGAACTACGTAGTTTCAGGCTTGAAGAAATTACCTACCAAGTTTGCAGTGACAACCAAGAGAACTGATATCCCAATCATGATGATACCCAAAGCTGAGAGTCTGCACTGCCATGGTCTCAGTCCCTGGTCATTGGACGTATGCCAAAGGGAAGGAAGCAATATTCCCGATGAGCAGAATCCATATGGTTGCGTAGAGAGGAGTCCTTACAAAAAAAACACATGAACCCACTACCTATTTCGGTCCTTCTAAGAAGACTGGTTCCCCGCATCCCCCTGGACCGAGGAGCGCAAGAGCTTGTTGGCTGGGAACCTCAGGTTCATGTCATCAAGAGCTTTGATGGTCGTTCCCTCTGAATAGTAACACCTTGTATGTCCTCAAATTTGGAGTTCCATAAGAAGAGTCCACAAATATGGGGATTTTACGTACTGGGCAAAGATCTTCTCGAATTCAGCACCCAATCTCAAGAGTTCTTCCTCTGAAAGGTCAGCAAAAGGAATTACCTTTGCCTCTTCGATACCATTATTGTACTAGGAAAAGATTCTCGCACTTTTCGCCCCTTCCATCTCAAACCTCTTACCATACATCTCAAGGAACCGACCAACAAGGGTAGGATCAAACTGGGTATTGCTACAGCGCTTAATCTCTTCCAGTGCCTTATCGATAGGAACCCCTGCCCTATAGGTCCTATAGTTTGTCATTGCATCGAAGGAGTCACACAGGGCGAGTATTCGTGAGTACAATGGGATCGATTCCCCGGCAATTTGGTTAGGGTAGCCCTTTCCATCCCAACGCTCATGGTGGCAAAGCACTTGCTCAGCAATAATGTCATACTGATTAACAGAACTGAGAAGATTAAACCCTATCTCAGGATGCCGCCTGATCTCTCTCCAATCATCAGTATCCAATTTATTCTTCTCATTCAGAATCCTAGTAGCCAGGGCAATCTTGCCGATGTCATGCAAGACCCCTAAGGTATGTAGAGCTTCGAACTCTTCCTTCGGGAACCCGAGGTGTCTGCCAAAGCGCTCTGCCAATATGCCTACTCGTTTGCTATGCTCCATCTCCCTAGGGCTTTTCTTGAAAAGGGACTGCAAGAGAAGATCAACCATTTTCTGGCGAGCACTCTGATTCTCTACAGATTTGTTGCGGAAAAGATCATCCTCAGCCCTTTTTTGCAGTTCGCTCAGGGAAGTCTGGGCATACTCTTTTTTTGCGTACCCATGGGAAATGGTGAGGGCATACCCGGAGAAAGCCTGTTCTGACAAAGCCTCCTGAATCTCTTGGGAAACTTTCAGTACTATCTCTTCAGTAGCGTTTGGGAAAAATAGGGCAAACTCATCACCATCAACCCTACCTACCATCTGTCCCTTATACCATGGGCGCTGCAGGATGATAGCTATCTCATTGAGAAGAGAGTCTCCTGTAGCATGCCCATATGCTTCGTTTATCAGTTTCAGACCATTAATATCCAAGAGCATAAGCACCAAGGGATAATTCCTGTTTCCATCCAATTCTTGCATTTTTGCATAGAAAGACTGTCTGTCCAGTAATCCTGTCAGTCTGTCATGCGTGCTCAGGTAGAGAAGCTTATCCCTATGCAATCGTTTTTCTGTACCATCAGTAAAAATGAGGACGGCCCCTGTAACAGTTCCCTTGTCATCAAGAATGGGGTACACCATATCTTCAATAGCAATCGGCTTACCACTCTTTCCTATCAGCTTTATTTCACTATTGTCATATTGGATGGGAATCCCAGTTTCAAGTACGGTATAGGGCCAGGGCTTTTCAAAAGGTTTGAGGGTAAGTCCATCTACAATATGATAGACCTCATGTAGGGGCTTTCCTAATGCTTCGGCTATATCCCAACCAGT
>DMAO01000098.1:804-6259 GCA_003446545.1 Sphaerochaeta sp. | reverse complement strand
CACTGACAGAGGATCTTCTGCTCAGCGATTCGGTTCCCATAAGCCATGGTCGTACTGAGGATGAGGTCCTGAGGATGATCACTTCCATTGCCCAGAGAAATAGCAATGGCATCCCTTTCCTCGGATGTGGTTGTTATGACCACCTGGTCCCTTCCACCGTACAGACCTTGGCCAGCCTACCTTCCTTTGTGACTGCCTATACTCCCTACCAGGCTGAGATGAGTCAGGGGTTGCTGCAGGTAATCTATGAGTTTCAAAGCATGATCTGTGAGATTACCGGCATGGATGTCTCCAATGCCTCTCTCTATGATGGGGCTAACTCCGCTGCCGAGGCTGCCACTATCATGATTGGCTCCAAGCGCAAGTCAAGGACCGTGCTCGTATCCTCCACCATCCACCCCTTTGTCCTGCAGGTGCTCCAAACTTGGGCTTTTGGAACCGAGCATGAGATCCGTCTCATTTCTGAAAAGCAAGGGGTTACTGACCTACAGGATTTGGAGTCATTGCTAACCGATGAGGTTGCTGGTCTTATAGTCCAGACTCCAAACCGCTATGGCCTGTTGGAGGACTATAGTGGAGTTGCTGAACAGCTGCACGCCAAAGGGTGTCTCTTTGCGATAAGCAGTGACATCCTCTCCCTTGCCATGCAGAAAAGCCCTTCCGAGTGGGGCTCTGACATTGCCATCGGTGATACCCAGTCCCTTGGTCTGCCACTTGCCTTTGGGGGACCTTCCTGCGGCTATATGGCTGTAACGAAGGCTCTGATGCGTAAGATCCCCGGGCGTATTGTAGGAGCCACTGTGGACAAACAAGGGCGTCGTGGCTATACGTTGACCCTGCAGGCAAGAGAACAGCACATCAAGCGCGAGAAGGCTAGCAGTAACGTTTGCTCAAATCAGGCCCTAGCTGCCCTGATGACTACCATACACCTATCCTCACTTGGATGGTCGGGGATGGTTGAGGCAGCGAAGCAAAGCTATGTGAAAGCCCATTACCTTGCCTACCACCTTGCCCAGCTTCCAGGGATGACCCTTGTTTGGGATGTCCCGTTCTGGTGTGAGTTCCCCCTGAGGTTTTCTGACTCCAAGAAGATGCGAAAGTTCCTCCAGGAGCTGCGTAACGAAGGCATCTTTGCCGGTGTAAGGCTTGCGAGCCTGACTCGGGAGCCTAAGGATGAATTGGTCCTGTTGGTCGCAGTGACAGAGAAGCGTAGCCGTGAAGAACTCGAGCTCTATCTCGCAGCTTCCAGGAGGGTGATGAAATGAGTGAGCCATTGTTGATCGACAAGTCTAAGAAAGGGCGTAAAGCCTACTGTTTCCCAGCTCTGGATCTTCCCAGAGGATTTGAACAAGCCTTACCTGAACTTCCTTCCCAGCTGTTGCGCATTACCAGTGCAAGACTCCCTGAAGTTGCAGAGCTGGATGTGGTCCGTCATTTCACCAAGCTCTCAACCCAATCCTTTGGAGTTGACAGTGGTCCGTATCCCTTGGGTTCCTGTACTATGAAGTATAATCCGAAACTTGGCGAACTGATAGCGCAACTCCCTTCCTTTACCACCATCCATCCCTTGCAGGATCTCTCTACCGCCCAAGGGTGTCTCTCTATCATGTACAACCTGCTTGAGGACCTTTCCTCCATCACAGGGATGAGGTGGGGAAGTCTGCAGCCCTGTGCCGGTGCCCATGGTGAGTATGTGGGGCTGAAGATGATCCGTGCCTATTTTTTGAAACGGGGGGAGAGCGGACGCACCAAAGTGCTTGTTCCCGTCTCTGCCCACGGGACAAACCCCGCGAGTGCCGTAATGAATGGCTTTGATGTGGTGACGGTGGCGAGTAACAAAGAAGGGCTTGTGGATCTTGCAGATCTCAAGAGCAAACTTGATGACAGTGTAGCAGCGCTTATGCTCACTAACCCCAATACCTTGGGCTTGTTCGAGAAGGACATCCGGGAGATTGCCTCCTCTGTGCATGCGTGTGGTGGTATGCTCTACTATGACGGGGCCAACCTGAATGCCATCATGGGGATGGCAACCCCTGGTGATATGGGCTTTGATGTGTTGCATCTCAATCTCCACAAGACCTTCTCTACCCCCCATGGGGGAGGAGGACCTGGAAGTGGCCCGGTGATGGTCAATGACAAGCTTCGCCCGTTCTTGCCCAAGCCGGACATCGAACTGACCGACGGTGGCTATGCCTATTGCTGGGACAGGCCTGATTCGATAGGGAAGGTCAGCATGTTCTGGGGTAATTTTTTGGTCCTGCTTCGGGCGTATGTCTATATCCTACGCATGGGAAGCGAGGGCATCAGGGCAGCGTCCGCTCATGCCGTGTTGAATGCAAACTACCTCAGGAAGAAGCTGGAAAAGCATTTTGATATCCCTTACGGTGGTACGTGCATGCACGAGTTCGTCATCAGCTGTGAAAATCTGAAGAACCAGTACGGCATCACAGCCCAGGACATTGCAAAGGGCCTCATTGATGAGGGGTATCATCCACCTACGATGTACTTCCCCACAATAGTCGCTGAGGCTCTGATGATTGAGCCAACCGAGAGCGAAAGCCTTGAGACCCTCGATGCGTTTGCACAGTCACTCATCGATTTGTTGGAGAAAGCAAAGAAAGATCCAACGTACCTCAAGGGTGCTCCCTATACCACCCCTGTAGGTCGTCTTGATGAGGTTAGGGCTGTAAAGGTGCCTGATTTGCACTATTAGAGAGGTGTATATTTTTCTTTGCATAGCTTGGGAAACTGGAGTATCTTATAGGTATGAACAGAATACTTATACAAAATGGACTTTTGGTAGATACTGAGTGGACCAGGCATGCAGACATCTTGGTTGAAGGCTCCAAGATTGCGCATATCGCCAATAAGATCGATGAGCATGAGGTACCTGAAGGTACGGAGATTGTACATGCCGAGGGCATGTGCATCCTCCCCGGTCTGATTGACGCCCATACCCACTATCATCTGGTTAGCCGAGGGACCGTGACTGCGGACTCTTTCGCCCAAGGCAGTAGGTGCGCAGCCTTTGGTGGGGTCACCTGTGTGGTAGACTTCGCTGATGATGACAAGAAGGGTGATCTCTCTGCCTGCAGCAAGCAGCGTATCGCTGCCATGAGCGAAGGCATGGCTGTGGACTTCTCCCTCCATCAGGGTGTGTATGCCTACCGCGAGGGTATCGCCGGCGAGTTGGCAAAACTCAAGGAGAGTGGGGTGAGGGTCATCAAGATTTTCACCACCTATGGTAATGTCGGGTACCTCATTGAGAAGAGAGAAGAGCTCAAGGCTATTTTTGCTGAATGCAAGCGTTTGGATATCATGGTGAGCGTTCACTGTGAGGACGATGAAATGATCGAGAAGATCAACAAGGCTTACAAGGGTCCTTATACCCCTTCTGCCCATGCAGATCTTCGTCCTAGTGAGGTTGAGGCTGAGGGGATCCGTCTTGTCGGAGAGATTGCCGGCGAATTGGAGATGCCTCTGTATGTGGTGCATCTTTCCAGTAAAGCTGGTCTTGAACAGGTCAGGGAGCTCAGGGTCAAGGGCATACGTGTTATTGTGGAGACCACCCCACACTATCTCTTTTTGGACCGTTCCAAGCTGGAAGGCCCTGATGGTAGTCTCTATGTCATGACTCCGCCTCTTCGTACAAAAGAGGACAATGAGGCGTTGCAGGAAGCTGTGCTCAATGGTGAGATCCAAGTGGTCGCAACCGACCACTGCTCGTTTACGAAGGAGCAGAAACTAGCAAGCAATGACTGTCGTACCATATTCCCTGGCATTCCAGGAACAGAGGAGATGCTGCCGCTTTTGCATACCTTTGCAATGAACAGCGGAAGGATCGGGCTGCAGCAGGTGGTGAACCTGCTGAGTACAGGTCCTGCCAAGGCCTTTGGTCTGTATCCGAAGAAAGGCGCCATCAGAGTTGGTTCAGATGCCGACCTGGTAATCTTCGATGCTGAAGAGGCCTGGACACTCTCATCCGAGACAACCCACTCAGCAAGTGGCTATACCCCCTACGAAGGGTTCTCCGTGTTGGGCAAGCCTATCATGACCTACCTCAGAGGTAGGCTCATCATGGGTGATGACATCTACCTAGGCATAGAGGGCAATGGTGAGTTCGTTTCGCAAGGAAATCCAGGCAGAGCTAAGACTGTGATGCATTGAACCCGATACAGCAGCTGACTTTTGCTTTCGATAGACGTACAAAACGGCAACACTCTTGTTGCCGTTTTATGTCTTGCTTTTCATTTGAATGTTCTGTCAGTTACCAAATTTTGACACATTGGCCGGTATGTCCTCTTAACGCCTGCTTTTCTTGTCAGAGAGCGTTTTTTTCGTTACAGTGAAAGAGTAAGGAGTTTACATGATTAAGGGAATTCTTTTTGATATGGATGGGGTGCTCATTGATTCTGAACCACTCATCCTTCATACGGCCATCTCATATTTCGCCTCTTTGGGAGTCTCTGTACAAAAAGAGGACTTCACCCCTTTCATAGGAGCTGGCGATCGGAAATTTATCTGCGGTGTAGCTGAAAAATATGGTCTTTCCCTCGAATATGAGGAGGCCGAACAGGAACTTTTTTCCCTGTATGAAGAGTTTGCCATGGAAGTGGGCCCCCTTGAGGGCGTCCACCGCTTTATATCCAATGCCAAGAAAGCCGGGCTTAAGATTGCAGTGGCCACCAGTGGTGCTCCTGCCAAGGTAGCGATAAACCTGAAGTGTATCGGTCTTAGCGAATCTGATTTTGACCTTGTGGTGACAGGTACGATGATCAAGCACAACAAACCTGCACCCGACATTTACCAGCTGGCTTCCCTTGGGATGGGCCTTCCTACAGAAGAGTGTCTGGTGATGGAAGATGCCATCAATGGAATACATGCAGGCAAGAAGGCAGGCTGCCTAGTCTGTGCCCTGACCACTACCTTTGTTGTCACCTCTCTCTTTGAGGCAGGAGCCGATCTTGTAGTCACATCCTTGGATAGTTTTGAAGATTTTACTTCTGTCGAGATGTTCAATGAACAGGTAACGAGCCTGATGAGCTCTGATGACGGCAAGATTCTCTATGGGGCTAACAGGATACTTCCAGCTTCAGGGGTCATGCAGACAAAAGAACAACTGCTGGACCTGGCTATTAGGGAAGCTTACGCCAAACGCAAGAATGCCTATACACCGTACTCTAACTATAAGGTAGGGGCAGCTGTGCTCAGTGCAGCCACCAGTAGGGTCTACAGTGGCTGCAATGTGGAAAACTCCAGCTATGGAGCCACTATCTGTGCGGAGCGCAACGCTGTACTCAACGCCATAGCCACTGAAGGTAGCCTGGGTGTTGAGCTGTTGGTTGTGGTGAGTGAGGATTCTCCTCCAGCACCTCCCTGTGCCCTCTGTCTCCAAGTTCTTGCAGAGTTTTGCAATCCTGAAACTGAGGTTCATCTGCTTGATACTCTTGCTGCC
>DMAO01000098.1:0-758 GCA_003446545.1 Sphaerochaeta sp. | reverse complement strand
CCTGCTGTACCTTTTTCCTTCTGTCCTTGCTCGTAGGATGTACCTCTACATCCAATCTGGTCAAAGGTCCCTCTGTGGACACTTCACTGAGTCTTGAACAGAAAATGGAGAGCTACGACATACCCAAGATTGAGATGACCTATCCTACTATCTACTATGATGGGCAGCTCTGGCGCGAACGGGTGACAGAGCTGGTTCGATCAAGTGAGGATTACATCATAATCTCTTCATTTCTAGCCTCCAGTGCTGAATCTCTTGATGAGTTGTACTCCCTTATTGCCCAGAAGGCAGAGGAGGGGGTGCGGGTATACTTCATTGTCGATGGCACAGGTGCCTTCGACATGACCGAGACCCGCTTTCATCTCATACCCCTGAAGTTCCTCCGTGATAGTGGGGTACACCTTCTGGAGTATAACCCCATGTCAGCAGCAAGGCTTGTTGCAGGTCCGAAAATACTGTTGCGCGACCACCGCAAGTATCTCATCGTCGATGGGAAGCATCTGGCCATTGGAGGGATGAACCTCAACTATATCTCCATAGGGGAAGCAGGGAATGATCTGCAGCGCGATTCGATGTATGAGTTCGCTTCGCCTGAGCTGTGTGAGGTGATGTTGGATGGATTTGTCGCTTCCTGGAATGAACAGACTTGGGATGAGGTGCGTCGGGAGGATTTCCCTGTCGACTATGATTTTGGAAAGGATGAAGAGCAGTATACTGCCTGGTTTGCCAATCAGAGCCCGCTGTCAGATATGCTTGCC
>DMAO01000322.1 GCA_003446545.1 Sphaerochaeta sp. | reverse complement strand
TCAGCAAATGCCGCCTTGGCGCATGCCGCATCAATCTTGTGCATCTCATGGTTGGCCGCATACTGCAAGGCGATGCGGAAGGTCATACCGATGGACCTGAGGTTTCCCGATGTCGCCTTCCAAATATGCTCAAGAGCCAGGTCGTCTATGCAGTCATCGCGCAAGCCACACAATTTCATGTGATGCTGGACATAGTTGCGATACATCTGGCGGTTGATGGGTGCGATGTAGTGCCCCGGGTACATCCTCGATTTCAACGGGGTCGCCAGCGGGTTGACCAGCTTGTCGGCAAGGCCGTCCTGGCCACTCAACAGCAGCGAGGCCAACGCCTCACCCCTATCTGGCATGCAGGCCAGCAAATGAAGCTGAAAAAAGACGTCGTTACGAAGCTTGTCAGCCTCATCGATGGCGATGAGCACCTTCTTCCCGTCCTCTGCGGATTTCATCATCTGCTGTTGGATCAGCCTGATCATGGTGGAGGGATGGTAAGCCTTGTAATCGATGCCCAGAGGCTCCATGACCTGCCTGAGGAACTCCCCAAAGCCCCAGTTTCCCCCGTTCAGCATCACAACCTTGTCACCCAGACGTTCCTGCCGGTCGCACACATAGCGCAATATCGTGGACTTCCCGCTTCCTGTGGGCCCGGTGAAGGCAAAGTGATAATGGTTCTGGCTTACCATCTCCACAGTTGTGGCGACTTCCCTGATGCTTGGCAGATCGCAGAGTTCCGATGCCTTGAGGTTGTCAGAGAAGGGGTCTTTCTTGAGGCTGAAATATTGGATGATCGGGACATTGAGCAGTTCGGGTCTGGCCTGTTTCATCTGGAGCCCCCTTCGGGACGCCTATGGCCGTTGTAATTGGCATGCAGGTCCACCTGCAATAGCACTCCCAGGCTCTTGTCGCCAAAGAAAGCCTCGATTTCCCCGTCCTTGGTGAAGAACCGAATCTCCAGCTTTTTGCGTGCGTATCCGATGGGAACCTGGTAATAGCGGTTGTTGAAGCTTATGGTGCGTGCTGTGGATACTATCCTGGTCTCGCTGTAGCGGAAGTACCTGGGCATATGTTGCGGTGCATATCGGTATGTCCTCATATCCTGCTTGTACCGTTCCAGCGGTGTCAGGGTCTTCCCCGTCCCGGGGTCCCTGAGGGCGCTGTGAGGGCGGTTGTTGTACTCATCCACATACCGTACCCACAGCACATTCAGATGCTCCAGCGTCAGGTCCTTGGTGTCATCGAGAAGCGAGAGAAACTGCATCCTTACAGTAAGCCAGAATCTCTCTATCTTCGCCTTCCCTTGGGGATGATAGGGACGGCTGAAGCAGAGGGAGACTTCCAAGGAAGCACATCCAAGGACTAGGCGCTGGTCCCGGAAGCATCCACCATTATCTACCTGGATCTTTTTAGGGAGACCCCGGTTCTGGAAGCCTGTCCACAGGGTATCGAGAAAGGATTCGGCAGTCTCGGAAGGATAGAACTTGCCGGATACGATTACCCGACTGGCATCATCGATGAGACAGAAGAGCTTTGCCGTTATCCTTTTACCGTTATAGAGCACTTTGGGGCCATGCATGCAGTCCGAATGCCACAGATCCATCACCCCATCGGCCTCGAAACGGCGCATATCCTTGCCAGCCTTCGGGTCCAGCTCCAGCTCGTGTTCCCTGAAGAATGCATAGATCCCACTCATCCTGATGGTGTCAGCCGGTGAGAATATGCCCTTGGTCTCGGCTTTCTTGACCAAAGCGGTAAGAGGGATACGGGGATTCTCCAAGCGAAGCTGTAGCAGCCTGTCCGCTGTTTCCCCTGTAATCTTTCTCCTCTTTCCCCTGTCGCTGCGACGTTGGGGAACCAGTGATGCGATGTTCCTGGTCTTCAGATAGGTCTTGTACCATGCCCAGATGGTAGACTCGCTGATGGTTGTCTTTCTGGACCCGGGGATGGTGTACTGCTTTTCGCTAGCCTCCCTCACAAGTCTGGTAAGATCCCCCTTACCCATTCGCTCGTCCAGCAGGGGGTGAATGATCTGGAACCTGAACAGTGACTTTTGCTCGTTTGGTGTCATAATGTCCTCCTATTTGTGGCATTAGACAGCTTACTTGACAAGCAATGGCATTGCGACTCTCAAACCATGGTGTAGGGAAGGATTTCGTTCTGTTGGGGGGTATGCCTCCATGCGTACATAATTCTTGTGGAGTAGGACCGACTGCCTCCTTTGGTGGCTCATATAGCGGCTCATCTCTTCGCTGGAAGGGTTGCCGAATCCGATGCCGTAGCGGAAATCCTTGTACCAGCGCTGCTGAAGCCACCAGGAGGGGCAGACTGGCACTCCGTCTATCTTTCGCAGGACATGGCCTGTGGCTATCAGATAGCCCAGGCAGGTGCTGATTGCCTGGGCGTCGTATACATGGTTGCAGTGAGCGAAACAGGGGATTACCGTTATGGTCGTTCCACAATAGGTGCACTTGAACCGCACGACGATGATGTAGGTGACCATTCCGAACAGATTCTGTGAGTAGCGTAACCTATACTGGTGGATGACCATGTAATGCCTGGCACCGCACTTATGGCAAGCAAAAGGCCTGATACTCTCGACATCCTTGACTGCATATAGGATAGCAGTCTCAGGGACCCCGTAAAAAGTCCGGAGTTCTGCAGGTGCCTCTTGATAAAATGTATTCTCTGATACACAATATATGGGCATTGATTTGTTTGATCGGAGAGGACACAACTGCCAAGAAGGTCTCTCCGGTCTTTTCCTTAATTAAAGTTTTACTCCGGATTAAGTCTAATGCTGTTATGCCTATACTGCAAATCAATTATTAAAATATATGG
>DMAO01000044.1 GCA_003446545.1 Sphaerochaeta sp. | reverse complement strand
TCGCCGATCTTCTGCTCAACAGAGAGTATCCTATTGATGAGGGTGGACTTGCCTACCCCACTCTGTCCAATGAAAGCAACGGTCTTGCCTTTCAACAGGGCCACAAACGCATCAAGGCCATCACCGCTAAGGGCACTAACCCCGCGTATGGTATAGCCGAGCTTGTTGTAGAGGGCAAAGCGTTCGAATTCATCCTCGGTCAGAAGAATGTCACTCTTATTCATGACTATCATCACATCAACGCCTATGCTGCAGGCGATGACACGGTCTATAAAACGAGGACGGAAGGGAGGTGAGTCAGCACTGCAGACACAGACTATCATATCCATGTTGGCTACAACTGTCTGGTTGCTGTTGCCCTTTACGTTCCACCGCTGAAAGCAGTTTTTCCTCTCCAGGCGGTCAAGGATTAGCCCTTCCCTTGTCCCAGTAACCACATACGAGACGCGATCGCCTACAGCCAAGGGATTATATTCGTTCGAAACGGAAGCAAGCTGTTTGCCCTTGATACGACAAAGATAGCTCGCATCTTCTTCCACCACAGTGTATATGTTGTTGATTCCCCTGGTAACTGTACCTGTATGTTGCTGCATGTTTCCACTGTACTAGCAAAGAGCCCTGCTTGACAACTCTCTGAGATTTGATACTGTTAAGCAATGTTTAACTTCAAGACTTGCGCCCAACCAACGTGCAATACCTATATATGTGGGGAAGGCCCCTTCTGCTTTCGTCACAGCCCGAACAAGGAGGAGCTGCATAGCAGCTGTGTAGCCTCTCTCTCAGGGAAAGAGGATGTGCTTGACCTCTCCCTCACTGGAGGGGAGTTTGAGGACCTTGTTATTCCAAAAAAAGAATTTAGCTCCTCCAATATGGCATGGTGCACCTTCAGGAATGTCGATTTCTCAGAGTGCACCTTCATCACAAGTTTCTTTGATTTCTGCCTGTTCGATAGGTGCCGTTTCAATGGCATAACCAGCAGGTACTCCATCTTCTCAGGCAGCAAGATGCTCAACTGCGACTTCAGCGGTTCCTCCATCACCCATACAAACTTCGTCGGCATCGATACGCTTCATTGCAATTTCAGTGATTGTGACCTCTACTACTCCAATTTTGGCACAAGCTTTCTTCGTGACACGGACTTTATCGATTGTAATCTCAAGAAAGCGGACTTCTCCAATACAAACCAGCGTAGGGTATCCTTTCGGTACTCCAACTACGAGGAGGCACACCATTGAGAATATACCAGCATTTTTCAGTCGTAGGATTCTGCAACACCTATCTCATAAGTTCGAAGGATGGCAGTGATGCCATCCTCATTGACCCCGGTCATGTGGACACTGAACTGATACACCTCATCGAATCCAACAAGTTCAAGCTGAAACATGTGCTTCTTACCCACCGGCATAAGGCACATACAGCAGGTCTGGGTACCTTGGTCAAGATATACAACCCTACCATCTACGCCTCCGCCTTCGCGACCTATGAGTATCCAATCAGAACCATAAGCGACCACCAGGTGCTGTCTCTCTGTAACCTTGAGGTGGAGGTCATCCATGTCCCCGGTCACAGTCTGGACAGCCTGGTATTTAAGGTAGGGCACGCCCTGTTCACCGGAGACACCCTGATGTGTGGCAGGGTCGGCTCTACGGAGGGCTACCGCGAACAGGCCCTGCTGTTGCGGTCCATCTGGAAGCGCCTGATGACCCTTGATGAGAATATCCTGCTTTTCCCAGGTCACGGAACCGCCAGCAAGCTACGTATTGAGCGCATGTTCAATCACCAGCTTCTGGAGTTGGGTGCAATTGCAAAGGAAAGACAGAACTGGCGAGAGGATGAGTGACAAGCTACGCGAAATTACTTTCGGGCCCCTTGGACATATGCTAAAAAACGTGATGGCAGGGGCGAACGAAAGGTAAGACGCTCATGAGTGAGGGGATGATCGACTTCAAGCTCAAGGGCATGCAACATAAGGGAGGTGCCATCCTCCTTGCCGTAGATCACATCCCCTACCAAGGGATGACCCAACGAAGAGAGATGAACCCGTATCTGGTGGGTTCTTCCCGTATGAATGTTGATTCGGACCAACGCATAAGAAGAAAATTGGCGCAATACCCTATAGTGGGTAAGGGCAGTCCGACCCTCTTCTCCACTGCAGGTGACAAAGCGTTTACGGTTTCGCGTGTCGCGCTTGATGTTGGTTTGGATGCTCCCCTCAAGTCTGGTAAAATTCCCTTTTGCAAGGGCAATATAGGTCTTGGTCGTGGTATGGGCCTTGAATTGGGCTGAAAGGGCTTGGTAACTACCTAGAGTCCGTGCAATAATAAGGGTGCCACTGGTATCCTTATCAAGACGATGGACGATACCTGGTCTTATCAGGGGAGAATCGAGAGAGAGTTCAGCCTCACTTTCCTCCTCCCCTTCACCATCTTCTTGGGTAGGTACCCCTTCAACAAATATCTTGCTGAAATCCATCCCATACCGGGAAAGGAGGGCGTTCACTACAGTCCCCTCATGGTTACCGACTGCCGGGTGAACAACCATTCCCTGTTTCTTGTTGATGACTAGCATCTCATTATCTTCGTACAACACCCTAAGGGGCAGGTCTTGTCCAGTGAGGCCTTCAAAGATCTCTTCGGTGTAGGTGACAGTGATCAAATCACCCTCCCTGACTGGCTTGCCCTTTTTGGCAGGTATGCCATTGAGAAGGATTATGGTCCCCGGTGCACTCAGAATAGCGCGTCTCATACCCTGTTGTACAAGGTACAGGTCAAGGCGAATCTTCTCTTCAAGCCCACTGACGATAATTTCTATATTCTGTTCTACGACAGCCATTACCTGGCCTCCACTTCGCCAATAATGTAATCGGCAACGGAAATTCCCAAGGCAAGGGTACCCGCTATTCCTCCCTGGATAAAGAGTGCAGTAAGGGCATCCTTGGCAGGTGGTGCCCACCGTGCATTCACTGCCAACGTGTAGCCCAGGCTAGCCACCCCCATTGTCAGGACAAAGGAACCGAAGAAAAGAATTTCAGCTCTTCTGAGCTTGTAAGTCCATAGGGGAAACTCTTGTTCCAGGTAAGGCTCATATGCAGGAAGGCTCTCACTAGCCAGGGGAACGAGTGAAAGGCAGAATAGCAGAAGCACTGTTAAAAACAGGATCTTTCTCATCATCTGTATCGCCTCTCTCCAAACAAAGCTGTCCCAACCCTCACCACGGTAGCCCCTTCACGTATAGCCAAGGGGAAATCTCCGCTCATCCCCATGCTTAGGGTGGAAAAATCAAGATGGGGATACCGTACGATGCACTTTTGCTGCAACTGCCTGAGCAGTGCAAAGGCAGAACGGATTTCCTTCTCCCCTCCAGAGAGGGGTCCTATGGTCATCAGGCCTCCAATGCGGAGACCTTGTAAGGTAGCCATTTCATCAAGAGCATGAAACAGTTCGGCCTCACTTTCAAAGCCACTCTTTGAAGCCTCTTCACTGGTATTATACTGCAAGAGGATAGGCATTGTGGTATGCATTTCCGAACTTGCTAAACTGATTCGTTTCGCAATCCTAAGCGAATCGACACTGTCAACGCCATCAACTAGAGGTAGAATCTTTTTCACCTTGTTGGACTGCAGATGTCCGATGAGGTGTAGTTTCATCCCTTCAGGCCGTGTCTTTGAAAACTTTTCTTCCACTTCCTGAACCCTATTCTCTCCAAACAGCATTTGAGAGCAAGCAAACAGTTCAAGAATCTCCTCATAGGAGTGGGTCTTGCTGACGGCCATCAGGGCCACATCAGAGAGCGTTCGCCCACTCTCCTCTGCAGCTCTTTCCATTTCCCTACGTACTCTATCAAGATGTGCTTGCACTGTCATCTGCTTTTCCTTTGTCCTTTCATTTTTTCCCGATAGGAGCGAACATTCATCTTCAATAGCTCAAGTTGCAGGCGCTTCTCTTCGTTCTTCGCTGTAATGGACGGGAATGCGTCAATGATCCATCTGGAACGCTTGTTGAGCCTGATCTTAAGTTCTTCAAGTTCGTTGTTCAGACGTCCTCTCAGGCTTTCAAGCGAAGGTGTGGCATTCTGTTTGGCAAGAAGTTCCAATCTAGTCTCAAGTTCCCTGACCCTGATGCGAAATTCTGCAAGCTGTTTCTGGAAAGTGGACATCCTGATTATACTCGAGGTTGCATCGATAGTGATACCAAGCAGCAGCATACCGCTCAAGGAATGCAACACACCATCGGGAATATATGATACAGACCTAACAAGCACTGGGTGTAGCCAATAGGTTGCTGCAAGGCCCATCATGCCAAAGAGTGTCGAGTTAAGGAGACAAATCCTGCCATGGATATTTCCAAAATTCTTGGAGTAGTCCCATAGCTTGGACTTAAATATCTTCTCCAAGAAGAAACTGGTCATATACTCCAAGCTGCTGGTCAGTAACACCGCTATGAAGAATACCAGAATTGGATTGGCATTGAAATACATCAGGGGGATTACCACCAACAGAGCCCCAAAGCCATAAATGGGTAAGTACGGCCCATGCAGGAAGCCACGGTTTGTCAGATGTTTATTAATGATTGTGCAGTAGCTGACTTCACAGATGTAGCCGATCACCGCGTAGATGAGGAAGTAGAGAAAATACTTGTCAAACTGCATCACGCCCTCCCTGTCTTATCAACTATACCCATTTGGTCTTAGCGGAGCAACACCTCCAAATTCCTAACAGCTCTTTTTTTTCTGAGAATGGTGTGGATACCAACAGTGTCCAATATCAGGGTACTGGGATACGCGATACGCATGAAGCACTAGGGCTGTGAAAAATCGGGACGATGAAGGTGAGGACACCCACCAGAATGAAAGCTATCACTCCCCCAGGGCAA
>DMAO01000299.1 GCA_003446545.1 Sphaerochaeta sp. | reverse complement strand
CAAACACTGGGTTCTGTTCAAAGAAGCCTTTGGTCAACTCCTTCATATGTGAATTTTTCATTTTTGTCCTCCCAGAGTCTTCACGTAGGCACTCCCACCTTGTATGGCCTTACCAATGGCCATGAAGGTAACAGAAGAGCCACTTACTGATGCGGCCTCTGAAGAGCCGAGCATATTCTTGGTTGTGGGTACCGCCTTGGTAGAACCGGTTCCCTTGAACTTGTCCATATACCCTTCCTTTTCACTTTTCTTGCCTAGCCCAGGAGTCTCACTGTTAGTGAGCATCTTGGCAAAGAGCATCTCGCCTTCGGTGGTATAGGAGGCTACCAGGGTCATCTCCCCACCATAGCCCGCACCCTTGAGGCCTACAATATACCCACGTTTCTCACTCTCCTGGAAAAGGGGGATACTGTACATGACAAAAGGGACACCCTCTGTTTCGACCTGCTCGCCGATGGTCCATCCGTTGCTGACCGCTTCGAGTGCCATCATCTTTTTTTCCAGTTCCTGCCTGACAATCACCGGCGCTGTGATGGAGTTGGCCCACCCGAGGGTAAAGGCACAGACAGCACAGATGGAAAGAAGGATGGATGCATACTTAAGGTGCTTTTTCATACCTTTGCCTCCTTCAGCTGTTTGCGATACTCTTTCGTATCACCAAACTTTCGGGGGACAATGTAGCGGTCAATGGTCGGTGTGACAATATTCATCAGAAGGATGGATACGGAGACCGCTTCCGGCATGCTCCCAAAATACCTGAAGAGAAAGGTAAAGAATCCACAGCCGAGGCCAAAAATCATCTGCCCCTTATGGGTTATCGGGGAGGTCACATAGTCTGTAGCCATAAACAGGGCTCCCAGCATCAGACCTCCGGTGAACATCGTTGAAAAGAACGAACCTGCAAACAGACCAAGCCCTGAGGGTAGCCCTCCAAAGATCCAACTGAGAAGGCCTACACTACCAAGGTAAGTAAGAGGAACATGCCAGGTTATGATCTTTCGGATAAGCAAGTAGATTCCACCTACCAACAGCAACAGGGAACTTACCTCTCCAATACACCCCCCGACATTCCCTAGGAAGGTGTCGATCGAATAGGGAGAGATTCCGGTGAACGAAGCGATGCTCTGGGCAATGCCTGTGGAAGGATACCCGCCCTGTGCGAGCAAGGCATTGGGACCGAGTCCAAGCTGACCAGAAGAAATGGCAGTCTTAGTAAAGGAAAGAGGGGTTGCAGAACTGAGGGCGTCAGGGGCTAAGGAGGCGAGTGTCCTGGGTAGCTTGTAGGTGCTCATCGGTGTGGTGAATGAGAAGAACACAAACACCCTGCCGGCAAGAGCTGGATTAATCCAGTTGGCTCCCAGTCCTCCAAACACCCATTTTGCAACAAAAATTGCAAAAGCACTCGCTACAAACGGGATGTAGAGCGGTACCGTAGGGCTCATATTCATACCCACCAGCAAGCCAGTGAGAAATGCAGAACCATCCCAAAGGGTGGATTCCTTGGCAAACCTTCCCAGCAGGTACTCGCAAAGCACTGCCGTGACGATGGAGACACCAAGCACAAGTAGGCTTCTGAGCCCAAAGGCATAGAGGCCCCACAAGGTAGCAGGTGCGAGTGCCAGTGAGACGCTCCACATTATAGATGCTGTATGCTCTTTCGCATGGATATGCGGCGAAGAGGATACAGTCAAAGAGGGTTTGTTCATTTTTTCTTTCTCCCCAACTTCTTTCCGGTCTTCATCCCATGCACCAGCGGAAGATGGGCTGGACAGACATAGGAACAACAGCCACACTCTTTGCAGTCCATGAGGCTATGTTGCATGGCTTCTTCATACTCGCCATTAGTGATGTACCGATACAGGTGCGAAGGCATCAGGCCGATGGGACAGGCTGCCACACAACGTCCGCAGTTTATGCAGGGAGAACGTTTCACCTTCTTCTGTGCAGGAAGGGCAAGCAAACCGCTCGATCCCTTTACCATGGGGGTATCCGCATCAAAGAAGGAAAACCCCATCATCGGGCCTCCGCTTACCAGCTTTCCAGGTTCATCAGAGAACCCGCCACAAAAAGAGAGAAGGTCACTGAACTTGGTTCCAATCGGAGCAAGTACGTTCTTGGGCTCTTTGATACACTCGCCAGTTATGCTGATGACCCTCTCATACAGGCTCTTGTGAAGGACAATGGCCTCATACAGGGCATGACAGGTGCCGACGTTGGCAACAACAGCTCCAATATCCAAAGGAAGCTTCCCTGAAGGGATTTCCTTATGTATGGTCGCCTTCAACAGTTGCTTCTCATCGCCTTGTGGGTATTTCACCTTCAGGCCGATAATCTCAATGGGATAGCCTTTCTCCTTGGCTAGGGAAGAGAGATGTTCGATGCAATCGACCTTGTTCATCTCAATGCCGACAATGGTCCGTTTGGCTCCGATGATCTTGGACCCAATCATGGCACCTATGAGCACCTCGTCCCCCTTCTCAAGCATGATACGGTAGTCAGTGGTGAGATAGGGTTCACACTCTACCCCATTGACCACGAAGGCATCGGCACTCTTACCGGCTGGGATGGAGAACTTCACATGGGAAGGGAAGGTGGCCCCACCCAGCCCAACGATACCAAAATCCTTGACCTGTTTGAGAAGATCACTCTTCTCTTGGGATTCCCATTCAAACTTTTCAGTGGGATCGCCATCCTGCACTGTGTCAGGGATAATGACGAAAGCATCACAATTGATGCTGTTGGCTAGGGTGACTTTTCGGATTTCCTTGATGGTTCCGCTAACCGGAGAGTGCACATCAGCACTGATGAAACCGGAAGCCTCCCCAATCTTCTCCCCGCGTATGACAGTATCCCCTTTTGCTTTAAGGGCTTTTGCCGGTGCACCAAGGTGCTGTGATAAAGAGACCAGCAACTCAGTGGGCACAGGCAGTCGTTCTATAGGCTTCGAACAACTGAATACCTTCTGGTCGCCAGGATGTACACCACCCTTGCTGAACGTAGGCACTTTCTGCATAGAAAACGCTCCTTACTAGTATGATCTAAAACTCTCGAGGGAATTTTTGCAAAATGCTGTTCTATTGTACAAGAAATTACGTATAATGGAAACCATGAATCGGATATTTAGATATGCTTTCTGGAAACTCAAAGGTACAAAAGTATATGCATTGGTTGGAAAAAGTGGCACCGGAAAGAGCTTTCGCTCAAAATTGGTTGCCCAAAAATATGGCATCGACCTCATTTTAGATGACGGGCTGCTCATTCGTGGTGACCGCATCCTGGCTGGAAAATCTGCGAAACGGGAAATGAATGTCCTTTCTGCAGTACGCACCGCTGTCTTTGATGATACGGAGCACCAGGAACAGGTAATCCAAGCTATCCAGAAAGAGAAATTCCACAAGGTTCTCATCATCGGCACAAGCGAAAAGATGATCTACAAGATAGCCAGCCGACTCAACCTGCCCCAACCCGAAAAACTGTTCAGGATTGAAGATATCGCAACCAAGGAAGAGATAGAGACTGCAATGCGCATCCGGTATACTGAGGGAAAGCACGTCATTCCCGTCCCCTCAATTGAAATAACCCGAAACTATCCCCAGATCGTCTATGATACCATGCGTGTATTCTTCAAAAACAAACACCGCTACCCTTTCAAAAAGAAAGACCTGAGCTTCGAAAAGACCATAGTAAGGCCTGAGTTCAGCAAATACGGCAAGGTCACTGTCAGTGAAGCCGCCCTCACGCAGATGGTTGCCCACTGTCTTGATGAGTTCGACAGCCAGATTAAAGTGAAGAGGGTCCAGGTGCAGATTAAAAGCGAAGGCTATGCCCTTACGGTCAAGCTCCGCGTACCGATGCAACACCAAATAGCCACAACATTGGGCGAACTGCAGGAGTACATAGCAGATAGCCTGGAGAAATATGGAGGCATCTTTGTTGCCAGTGTGAATATTGAGATTGAGGAGTGGGCCTAGAGGTCGTGGGCCTCGGCACTGGTTGTGACCTTCTGGTCCTGTTCGCCAGAGCCCTTTCCCCCGCGATTCGAACCCCGCCCCCTGCTTCTCCGTTTCTTCAATGCAGCTGAGACCTCCCCGGTTCCTTCGTTGCGCTTGGAACGCGACGGGCCTCTTCTTTGAGGGGGTTTGTTGACAGGCCGCTGATTTCGCACACAGTTGCGCGGGGTCTTGAAGCCTCGTTCACTGAGCAGCCTCTCGCTGGCAAGCTCAACTTCGTAGTTGGATGGGGTCATCGGGCTGATCAGGACCTTGATCTGCCTGAAGGTTTCCTTGAAACGCTCGTCACTGGTCATTTGGTCATCAGCAAAGACGATCAGAGGATCGACAAGGGCCTTTATCATATCAGCTAGCTCAACAGAAGGCCCCTTGTTCTCCTTAGCCAACATCACACGCTTGTCCAAAGCGTTCAGGCTATCCTGAACTTGGGGAAACTTGCTGTAGATGGAGAAGCAGGGAAGCATAAAAACCAGAAGCTTATACTTTTGCAATTCATTGAAAATCTCCCGGCTATGGCCGGAGGAGAGTATCTTGTTGACCTCTTCGGTGAGACGACTGGTGGAGGTACGCGACAGTTCATCAGAATACTTTCGGATGGCTATTCGTATATTCAAGCGCAGGGCAAAGCCTGTGGTGACAGAATACTTGATGGCTCTGATCATCCTCACAGGATCCTCCTTGAAGGACTCGTCAAGGGGTATGATTGAACGTATCTTTTTCTTTTTGAAGTCATCCATAGCGTTGTTGAAATCCAACAACTGGTTGGTGGAAGGGTCATAGTAGAAGGAGTTTACCGAGAAATCCCTTCTTTTTGCATCCTGGTCGATGGAACCGAACACGTTGTTGTTCCCTTCCATCGCCTCCTCACCACTACGGAAGGTGGAAACCTCATGCACCTTGTCCCTAAAGACAAGGTGGACCAGCTTGAAGCGCTTTCCAATGATTCGTGCATTCCAGAAAATCCTCTGGATCTGGCGGGGCGATGCGCTGGTGGCTATATCAAAGTCCTTGGGAACCTGGCCGAGCATAAGGTCTCGTACAGCACCACCTACCAGATAGGCTTCCGCACCAGACATCTGCAGCTTCTTGATCGCCCATACGGCATCCTTATCAAGGAGCGAGTAGTTAATCTTATGTTCCTTTTGTGTATAGATATTTGCTACCGGGACTGTCTTTCCATGTTCATCTTGTTTGTATCTAATTAGCATCTTGCTCTCAATGTGTTAATATTAGCAAAGAACCGCATATTGCAGAGCACAAGCGATTCGTTATACACTATTTGTACACCATTCACGTTAAAAGTACAACAGGAGTAGTAGACAATGAGAGTTGAAAGAGAGAAACGCACCATCATAGAACCCAAGGTACTGAAGGGTTTCCGTGATTTCCTTCCATCCATGGAGATTCCCAAAAAGGCAATCGTCAGCAAGTTGGAAGAGCACTTCTCCCTGTATGGATTCGTACCCATAGACACTCCTGTCCTCGAATATACCGAGGTCCTCCTGGGCAAGGGAGGAGGAGAGACTGACAAGCAGATCTTCCACTTCCTTGATAACGGGGAACGTGATGTGGCTCTCAGGTTTGACCTTACCGTCCCTTTCGCCCGCTTTCTGGCCCAGCATCAGAATGAACTCGCCTTCCCCTTCAAGCGCTTTCATATTGATAAGGTCTGGAGAGGGGAGAATCCGCAGAAAGGACGCTTTCGGGAGTTTACCCAGTGTGACTTTGATATAGTTGGCGTTGACAGCGCAGAGGCTGACTACGAGATTCTAGCGATGATGGAAAGCTCTTTTGAGGTTATGGGGGTCACCGATTTCACGTTCTGCATCGCCCATAGGGGACTTTTCAATGCATTTCTGGATCATATCGAGGTTGCCGAGCAGAGTGTCCAGATACTCAGGATCGTAGACAAGCTGAAGAAGATCGGCACCGAGGAGGTTTTTTCGCTCCTGGTCGCATGTACTGGGACCCAAGAGAAAGCCAATAAGATTCTCAGGTACATCACCGTCGAGGACGAGGGCGAACCTTTTCTGACTACCTTGGAAAGGCTCACTGCCCTATCAGGGGGAGAAAATGAGCATACCACCAGAATGCACTCTATCTACAGCTACCTCAGGGAGGCAGGCATAGAAGGTCACTTCAGGTTAGACCCCTCCATCACGCGGGGGCTCGACTACTACACAGGCATAGTCTATGAGACCTTCCTTACAGAGCTGCCCCACTTCGGCTCTGTCTGCAGTGGAGGCCGTTACAATGATCTTGCATCGCTTTACACCAAGGAGCAGCTACCAGGTGTCGGGTCTTCCATCGGACTAGATCGCCTGCTCGCTGCCTTGGAGGAGCTTGACAGTCCCCTCATCAGGAAGGCCAGTTCTGCAGATCTCATCATATTCTGTCTGGATGAGAACTTGCGAGGCTACTATGACGCTCTTGCCAGATTGTTCCGAACCAGTGGGATTCGTACTGATGTGTATCTGCTGAACAAGAAATTGGGAGCCCAGTTCAAGTATGCAGAGGCAAACCACATACCCTATGGCTTAAGCTGTGGGCCAGATGAGCAAAGCTCAGGGAAGGTAACCCTTAAAAACCTACAAAACAGAGAGATGCACCAGATGATTTCCATCGAGGAAAGCATCTCCATCATAAAAAAGGAATTACTTTGAGAGATATGAAAATGTTACCTGTGTACCAACACAGGATGGAAATTCTCGATGCCCTTGATAAGAATCAGGTCATCATCGTAGAAAGCCCTACCGGAAGCGGAAAGACAACCCAGCTTCCCATAATCCTCCATGAGGCCGGCTACACAAGCTCGCTCATGGTGGGAATCACCCAACCAAGGCGCATAGCCACCCTCAGCGTATCGGACTACATACGAAAGCAGGTTAACACAACTTCTGACTTTGTCGGATACAAGATGCGCTTCGATGATACGACCACCCTCAACACCAGGGTCAAGGTCATGACCGACGGCATCCTGCTTATGGAGCTGAAGGCTGACCCCCTGTTGAAGAACTATTCGGTCATGCTAGTCGATGAGGCGCACGAGCGGTCCCTGAATATCGACTTCATCCTGGGACTGTTGCAGGATGTCATGAAACACCGGCCTGAGTTCAAGGTCATCATCTCCAGTGCCACCATCAACACCAAGGTGTTCAGCCAGTTCTTCGGAGATGCACCTGTCATCAGCATTGATGCCAAGATCTACCCCATCGATGTGGTCTACCACCCCCTCCAGCAGGAGAACGTCGAACACCAGGTCGAGGCCATCACCAAGATCGTCATGAACCAGGCCCGCAAGAAGATGGGAGACATATTGGTCTTCATGAGTGGCGAGTTTGATATAACCAACTGCGTCAATGCGCTCTATATGGCTGATACTGAGCAGATACTTGTGATATATCCCTTGTTTGGGCGTCTGAGCAAGGAAGAGCAGGAATCTGTCTTCGATGACACTCCTGAAGGCAAGACCAAGGTGGTCGTGGCTACCAACATTGCAGAGACCTCTGTCACCATCGACGGGATCACCGCCGTTATCGATACAGGCATAGCCAAGATTAACTTCTATAACCAGAAGGACTTCACCTCGTCGCTTGTTCCCCTTCCCACCAGCCGAAGCAGCTGTGACCAACGTAAGGGACGGGCAGGGCGAACAGCGCCCGGCGTCTGTTACCGCCTCTACAGCGAGGAGAACTTCAAGGACAGGATGCTCTATGGCACTGAGGAGATCCTCAGGACCGACCTCAGTGAGGTCGTGCTGAGGATGAGTGACCTGGCAATCTATGATTATGAGCACTTCCCCTTTATCACCCGGCCTAAGAACAGTGCCATCACCAGTGCAGAGGATACCCTGAGATTTATCGGGGCCATTGATGAGAGCCGCCATCTTACCACCGTAGGTTCTCTGATGTGCAGATTCCCCTTGCTTCCCCGTCATTCGCGTGTGTTGGTCGAGGCCTTGGTACACTACCCTGATGTCCTACAAGAGGTCCTCATCGCAGTATCCTTCCTCTCAACAAAAAATCCGTTTCTCTTCACCCCCGGAGAAGAAGACCTCTCTCGCGCAGCCCACAAGCAGCTGAACAACTCTGAGTACGGGGATTTTGTTTCCTACCTGAACATCTTCAAACAGTACACCGCCAATACCACAAAAGAGGCAAAGGAGAGGTTCTGCAAGAAGTATTACCTCGATTACCAAGGTATGCAGGAAATCGTACATGTCGATGAGCAGCTCGGAGAGATTTGCTCAGAGATAGGCTTCCCCCTTACCCATGGGGGAAATATTCGTGAGTACCTCAGCTGCATTGCAAGCGGTCTGTTGCAGTATATCTGCATCAAGGCAGAGCGTAACATGTACAAGAGCCTCACTGCAAACCAGGTATTCATTCATCCAGGGAGTGCCTACTTCAAGACACTGCCCCAGTTCATCATCGCCGGTGAGATCGTGCAGACAAGTCGGATGTATGCCCGATCGGTAAGCCCGCTTGAAAAGTCCTGGCTTGATGCCATCAATCCTGATATCTATAGGCAACTGGTCTCCCTTACCCAAAAGGGAGAGCAAAAGCTCTCGAAAAAAGAGATTCTCAGGCAAAAGGAATCAGAAGAGAAGATCGAGAGCATTGCAAAGGGCAAGGCTGTCGTCCAGGTGTACAAGCGTACCTACCCTACAGTCGCACTGGGAAAGAAGAACAAGCGTACAGTCGCCATCATACCTCTCGAGGATCTGGAATATCTCTATCAGACCAACGAGAAAGCACCCAAACGGCCAAAGAACTTCCCTGCAGCCCTGCTGTATCAGGGATACTATATCCATTATGGGGATAAGTTTTTCTCCATCTTGGACCTGTTTGGAAAAATTGATGTCCAGAAGGGTATTATAGACAACCCTCCAAGGAGCATCTACACCATAGCTGACGCCCAGACCCTGGTTGATAACCTTACGTGGATCATGACCCTGTCGAGGAACAAGAAGGAACGCAAGCTTCTGGGGTTTGTCGGATTTGAGGAAAGTGGGGATGGAAATTTCCGTTTCACCTTCAATCATGATGGCTTCGATGCACTGGATAGCTCCCTATATACCCTCCTGCAACTAGCTGACAGGTTTGAGGATGCAGGTGAAGAAAAGCTTGCCAAGCAAGTTGGCAAGCTCTATGGGAAACTGTTGAAAATGGTCGAGTAGCCTAGAATATAGGTTTTTTAATCACCAAATGTTGCACAACCTGCATATCCAAAGGCTTGAGAGTTGCCTTGCCCTGACCTTCCATCAGGACAAAGAGCACCTTTCCGGCCTCTTTCTTTTTGTCCTTGAGAAGATGTTCCCTGAAATCTATCCAATCGCCACGCCCAATACGGTAGTCCATATCATACCCATAGGATTTGAAGAGTTTGGTTGCCCCTGAAGCATAGGCCTTGTCTGTGATGCCCAAGGCCACTCCAGCCTCTAAGGCTCTTCCTGTTCCCCAGGCTACGCAAATGCCGTGTCCACCCAGAGCAAAGTGTGAGGAGGATTCCAAGGCATGGCCGAAGGTATGCCCCAGATTGAGCATCTGTCTGATACCTAGGGATTCAGTTGGGTCCTGCTCGATATACCAGATCTTCACCGCCAGCGATAGGGCCAGCAAAAGCTTGAGAGCTTCACTTTCACGCGAGAGAATTTCATTCTTCTTGGTCAACAACAGCTTGTACAGCTCTTCGTCCTGACTGAGCAAGGCATGCTTGATGACCTCGGCAAGTCCATTGAGAAACTCCTTATCGCTAAGGGTGCGTAGTGTATCGAAACTGATGAGAACCTCATCAGCAGGATAGAAGGATCCGACCATGTTCTTAAGACCCTTGAAATCTATGGCGGCCTTTCCCCCTACCGAGGCGTCGACCATACACAAGAGTGTGGTGGGAACCAGGGTAAGATGGCAGCCCCTCATGTATACGGAAGCTG
The DNA here is from genome assembly GCA_003446545.1 of Sphaerochaeta sp. Taxonomy (GTDB): domain Bacteria; phylum Spirochaetota; class Spirochaetia; order Sphaerochaetales; family Sphaerochaetaceae; genus Sphaerochaeta. The sequence continues at coordinate 93 of DMAO01000299.1, read as the reverse complement.
CAAAGGCGGCCATGTCACAGACCACCCCTCCCCCAAATCCAATGATACGCCCATCACGTGCAATGCCCTCATCCATGGCCGACGATAGTATCC
>DMAO01000157.1 GCA_003446545.1 Sphaerochaeta sp. | reverse complement strand
CGATGCGATCGCCTTCAAGGGATGGTACAAGAACCGTGTACTGCACATCCTACTGGTTTTCCTGATGACAAGTTTCGGAGCTTCCATTGGAAATGTAGTGGTATTCCCTCTGCTCCTGAGGATGATACTTTAAGAAGGACTCCTTACTAGTAAAAGCGTCCTTTTCAGGACGCTTTTCTATTGGGTACAAACAGCACCAGTACGTGATCCGTCTTCTGATTCATCGATATGATTACCTGATAGCCCTATTGTTCATGGTTTCGCTCTTCAAAGGAAATACACGTAGCAATCCCCCTGTGTACTGAGATTGGCCATTTTAGTAGGAGTCCTAATTAAGTGTTTATGGCCATTTCTTTCGCAGAAAAAGGAAAATCTCTTTGATTTCTTGTTAGTAGTCTCCCAACCTTTGTCTGGTCAAATCGAGTATTTGTTATGCAAGAGTTGAACATACGCCCAAGGCCTTCTTGATGGTATCCACAGGATAGACCTTCAGGTTGCCCTTGGTCTCGTTGCTCTTTGGCAACAGCACCCTTTGGAAACCTAGTTCACTTGAGGCCTTCTCCCGCTTTTCAGCGAACCCTACAGTCCGGACCTCACCTGCTAGGCTCATCTCTCCGTAAGAGACAAGGGAGGAGGGAAGCGCCACTCCTTTCAAGGCAGACCACAAGGCTAAGGCAAGAGGAAGGTCAATGGATACTTCATTGAGTTTCATGCCCCCGGCAACGTTGACATAGAGATCCTGGTCATTCAGCCTGATCTGGGCATGGCGCTCAAGGATGGCTGCAATCCTGGTAACCCGTGCTGTGTCTATTCGGTCAGAATAGACTCGGGAAAATCCATTCTTGGAAGGGACTGTAAGGGCTTGGATCTCCACAAGAAACGTACGTGATCCCTCGACCACCGCCGTGTAGGCAATTCCGGGAGGAGCATTCTCCCCTTCCCTATCGGTTATGAAAAAAGAAGAGGGATTGGTAACAGCAGTGAGCCCCTTCTCACCCATATGGAAGATACCAATCTCATCGACAGAGCCAAAGCGGTTTTTCGCTGCCCTGATGAGACGCACGCCACTCCCTACCTGGTCAAAATACAGTACGGTATCGACAAGGTGCTCAATAACCTTAGGACCGGCAAGGACCCCTTCCTTGGTGACATGTCCGACAAGGAACAGGGAGATGCCCAGCTGTTTTGATATGCCCACCAGTTCGGTGGAACAGAACCGGATCTGGTTTACCGATCCGGCAGGGGAGGCCACCTCACTGCTAGAGAGTGTCTGCAAGGAGTCGATAACCACTACCTGGGGTTTCATTTTTTCAAGTATATTGACCAGTACTTCGACCCTGGTGTCACAGAAAATGGAAATCTTGGAAAGGGAGAGGCCAAGGCGTTAGGCCCTAAGCTTCACCTGTGAGGGGGACTCCTCACCTGAGACATAGAGAACTGTACGCTCTAGCGAGCATTTCTCTATCATCTGTAACATGAGAGTCGATTTTCCAATCCCAGGCTCCCCTCCCAACAAGATAGAGGAGCCACGCATGACCCCTCCGCCCAAAACACGATCAAGTTCGGAGATACCGCTCTCATAGCGAAAGCCAGGTTCAACCTGAATATCCTCGAGTAAAACAGGCTTTGTCTCAAGGCTTATCTGTGCTGTCTTCCCAGGTTTGCTTTGTTGGCTCTGGATAGCCTCCTCCTCAAAGGAGTTCCAGCTGCCGCAGTCAGGACAGCGCCCCAACCACTTGCTTTCTATACGGCCACACTGGGTACAAACGAATTGCAAAGCCTTCTCTTTCACCAATATCTCCTTACTTTGTAAAGACTAAAAACTTATTAGCTCAACATCAAACACAAGATAGGAATCAGGAGGGATGATACCAGGGTAGCCCTGTGTCCCATATCCAAGCGCTGGTGGGATGATGAGGGTACGCTTCTCGCCTTTGCTCATGGTCTTCAGGGCTTCATTCCATCCCTCAATGACTTCCCCTATTGCAAACTCTGCAGGTGCTCCTCTGTGTACCGAGCTATCAAACATTTTCCCATTGAGAAGGGTCCCCGTATAGTGCACGGTAACCTTCTGTCCATGCTTTGGCTTTTTCTTACCATCACCTTCCTCATTGACTACATACTTAAGGCCACTTGGTGTCTCAATCGCATCAGGCCAACGGTTCTTGAGTTCAAGCTCGAGTTTGGCATTCTTTTCAGCATTGCGATTCTTTGTCTTGTTTTCTGCTTCCACTACAAAGGTGGTAAATGTTTCACGTGAAACTTCAAAAGCCTCAGCCTCACTGCCCTTTCGGATGATTTCAACACTTGTGAGCTTATCACCCTGAGCGATAGCATCGACGATATCCTGACCTTCGAGGACCTCTCCGAAGATAGAGTGCTTGCCATCGAGCCATGGGGTAGGGACGTGGGTAATGAAGAACTGGCTTCCGTTGGTTCCAGGACCGGAGTTCGCCATAGAGAGTTTTCCTGGGGCAGAATGCTTCAAAGAGTCGTCAAACTCATCTGGGAAGGTGTACCCAGGACCACCTGTGCCGGTACCTTTGGGACAACCGCCTTGGATCATGAAGTTTTCAATGACCCTATGGAAGGTGAGCCCATCGTAAAAAGGCTTGTTCTTTCCATTGATATTCAAGGAACCCTCCGCCAATCCAATGAAATTGGCGACAGTCATGGGTGTTTTCTTGAACTCCAAACGTAGGGTGATATCACCCTTTGTGGTATGCATGACAGCATACATGCCGTCAGCGAGTTTACTTTTTTCCATTATTTCACATCTCCTACAAACTATACTTCAAACAGATCGGCCCCTGGGGCCAGCAACTGGTACAGCCTTTCCAACTCTTCGCTGGAGGTATAGGGTATTTCAAGCTTACCCCTCTCCAGAGAACCTTTCACTTCCACCTGAGAGCCGACTGCGTGGAGGAACTTATCCTCAACACTAATAACATCCGGACTTTTAGGCAAACTCTTCTTCGGTCTTTTTTTCTTATCCTGATAGGCAACACGTTTCCCCTGGTTAAATTGTGAAGCAAGCTGTTCGGTTGCCCTTACCGAGAGGTCTTTTTCCAATACGGAACGATAGAGAATCTCCCTATCAGCAGGGTTCACCACTGAGAGAAGAGCCCTTGCCTGCCCTGCTGAGAACTTCCCGGAGAGGAGATCATGTTGCATGGCAGAAGTCAACTGCAACAGGCGCATGCTGTTACTGATAGTGGATCTGTTCTTCCCCACCCTTTCAGCCAGTTCTTCCTGGGTTATCCCTGCTTCCTGGATAAGATACGCATATGCCTTGGCCTCTTCGATGGGATTGAGGTTCTCCCGTTGGATGTTCTCTATCAAGGACACCTCAAGGCGTTGCAGGTCGGTAAAATCCTTTACAAGGACAGGAATTGTTTCCAACCCTGCCATCTTGGATGCGCGATAGCGTCTCTCTCCGGCCACGATGCTATACTCACCTTGGGCGATCTCCTCAACCAGAATCGGTTGCAATATCCCCTGGCTTTTGATAGAGGCTGCCAAATCCTTGAGGCTCGCTTCATCAAACTCTTTACGTGGCTGACGAGGATTTGCCCGGATATTTGCCAATGGTATGGTCAGCACGGCAACCCCTTCTCTCTGGTGCCCATGGCCTTCAGTGATACCCAACGCATTTTCCAGGACTGAGTCGAATGAATAGTCATTCATCAATGATCCTATCCCTTTGCCTAACCCATGTTTCTTATTAGTGTTTTGAGGCACGGTTTGAGACCTCCTTTGCGAGCGCTTCATAGGCCTTTGCCCCACTACTTCCACCATCATAAATATCAATTGGGAGATTATGGGATGGAGCCTCCGCTAAGCGTATGTTTCGGGGAATGACCGTTTCGAATGTGAGATTGGGGAAGTAGGAGGATACGTCATCCACCACTTCAGTGGTCAGATTTGTCCGTTTTATGAACATCGTGAAGAGAATTCCTAAGATTTCCAAATTTGGGTTCAAGGACTTCTTGATATTGCCTATAGTCCTCATCAGGAGGTTGAGCCCTTCCATGGCGTAGTATTCGCACTGCATGGGAATTATCACTTGCTGAGCCCAGGTCATGGCATTGACGGTCACCAGCCCCAAGGAAGGGGGGCAATCACCAAAGATAAAGTCCCAACTATCATCCAAGGAGGCCAGCGCCCTTTTCAAGAACTGTTCACGCTCATACTGAGCAACCAGTTCGATGTTGAGTCCAGCCATATGGATATTGCTTGGAATGACAAAAAGATTATCTACCAATGTCTTTTGGCAAGCATCCGGTGCTGAACATGTTCCCGCCATGACCTCATACATCCCAGGGCCCCTACCATCAGCTCCGATCCCACTTGTAAGGTTACCCTGTGAATCAAGGTCGAGCAGCAGTACCTTATTCCCCATCTTAGCCAATGCGGAACCAAGGTTAACAGCGGTTGTAGTCTTCCCTACACCGCCTTTTTGGTTTAAAAAAATAATTTTCTTCACACTCATGTTTCTACTATACGGAAAAGAAGAACACTTGTCACCTAAAAAGGCATACTCCTTGACCCTTGAGCGTCACTATTGTATCTTTAAGTAACCCTATGGAGGAAAATAACATGGAAGATAAAGTCAAAAAAGCACTTGAGGACATCAGACCCTCACTGCAAAATGATGGTGGTGATATAGAGTTTATCAGTATGGATGGCAATGACGTAACTGTCCGTCTGGTTGGAGCCTGTGCTGGCTGCCCAATGTCTCAGATGACTCTCAAAAGTGGTGTCGAACGATATCTCAGGAACTTCGTTGATCCTAAACTTACTGTGATAAACGGCACAGAACTCTAAACAATCCGTTTGTAGCTAAAAACGTTTCATGAGACTTGTACTCTGTGAAACGTTTTTTATGCCCTTATGTTATTCCTTTTTGGTTGTCTGTACATCTTTGTACACAGGGCATGGATCTTAGAGCCAATGTTTCACGTGAAACATTGGCTCTTTCTTTTACTATTTCAGGCACTTCCCCTACCCATGACTACTGCCCCCTCTGGTTTTTCTCATTGCGTTTATTCTCAGGCTCTGCTTCACATGTTTCACGTGAAACAACACAAACCCTCAGAAATCTTCCCAACAGGCCTCCAAATACTAAGTGAATAGCTCTCATTTTTGGTATGGATATTACGTTTTTTACGTATGTTTTTGGGTATTTCAATTTTGATTGGTTTTTTCACTAGAAATTTTCAGAAAAACCAAAACCCTTTAAAAACTGTTTCTCAGAGCGCCATTTACAGATATTTTCTTCATGTTTCTATATAACGCAACAGATTTGCTTAGGAAAATGAAAGGTATCAATACCCCAGGGCAAGCCCTGGATCTCACCTTGCTTTCCCGGCACTCNNCTACTCTCGCTTCGTTGGGGAATTATCTCTTTTTTTGACCAAAAACAAGGCCGCTCCTTGCTAGGGGCGGCCTTGTCAAAAATACTATACAGATGTTTTTATTCGCTGTCTGATGAAGTGTCTTCTTCCTCTAGAGATTCAGTGCTTTCATCCACAATCGGGAGAGTCTCCTCAAGGATATCATCCTCTTCCAGATCTTCTCCCTCATTGCCCGTAGATGCAATTGCTACAATGGAGTCCTTAGCTGACTTCATGGTAACCACCCTCACCCCAGTGGCATTCCTACCCTGGATGGAGATGTTTCTCACATGCGTGCGCAATGTCTGGCCCATAAGGGTTACACAGACCACATCATTCTCATCGTTGACCGAAAGAGCACCGACAATGAAGTCAGCCTTGCCTCCAAGGGTGTAGATCTTCTGACCTTGAGTTGCCCTGCTATGAGCATTGAAGCTATCGAAAGAGACCTGCTTACCCTGGCCATTTTCTGTGACCATGAGAATTCTCTTCGAATCATCAACCTTCAGCAGCCCTGCAACCTCGTCATCCTCAAGAAGCCTGATGCCCCGAACACCACGAGAAGCACGACCCATTGCCCTGACATCGGACTGTGCGAACTTAAGCCCCCGGCCCTTTCTGGTGATAAGCATACACTCATCGCCTTCCTGGACAAACTCGCTATGTAACAACTCATCGCCTTCATCAAGATAGATTGCAATGATGCCCCGAGCTCTGGCGTTACGGAAGTTATAGAGGGAGACCTTCTTCACCACTCCAAGGCGGGTAGCCATCATGATGTACTGGTCCTCCCGGAATTCCTTGAAGTTGATGATGGAGGTAATCTTCTCCGTTGTCTCCAGCTGCAGGATATTCTTTACGCTGATTCCCTTGGCATTTTTGGAAGCCTGGGGGATATCAAAGACCTTGGTGTAGTATCCTTTTCCTGCATCGGTGACAAACAGCACATACTCATGTGTCGAAGCGACAAACATATGGTCAACGAAATCACCATCCTGGAGTTTTGCGGTTCTACTACCCTTGCCAGCCCTTCCGTGGGTGTCATACTCCTCGGTAGGGATGCGCTTGGCAAACCCCTTATTGCTGATAAGGACCACAACCTCTTCATTCTTAATGAAATCCTCCATGGTTGCCTGTCCAATCTCCTCTCGGTTGATCTGGGTCAGACGGCGATCCTTAGGGACGAGGTTTCCTGGAAGTGCTCTCACTTCGCTCTTTACTACAGCGAGGATTTTCAAATCATCAGCGAGAAGCTCATTATAGTAGGCAATCTTCTGCTCAAGGTCTGCAAGTTCGTCAAGAATCTTGGATGACTCAAGATGACTGAGCCGCCCGAGCTTCATATCGATGATAGCCTGTGCCTGGACTAGGTCCAGACCGAATCGGGAAATGAGCCTCTCTGCAGCAACAGAGTTATCGGGGGACTCCTTGATAATGCGGATCACCTCATCAATGTTGTCCAGACCAATCTTCAGACCTCGTAGGATATGGGCCCTCTCCTGGGCCTTTCTCAAATCATACAGGGTCCTGCGTGTCACCACTTCCTTGCGGTGTTCAATGTAATAGACCAGCATATCCTTAAGATTAAGCAGCTGAGGCCTTCCGTTGACCAGAGCAAGGTTATTTACGTTGAAGTTTGTCTGAAGCGCTGTACGGGCAAAAAGCTGGTTGACGACAACCATCGGCTCACTACCCATCTTCAACTCGACGACAATACGGATCCCATTGCGGTCGGACTCATCCCTGACCACAGATATGGAGGGGATCGCCCCATCCTTACGCAGGTCGTCGATCTTCTTGACCAAGTCAGCCTTATTGACCTGGTAGGGTATCTCGCTGAATACGAGGTGGTCCCTTCCATTGTCAAAAGACTCAATCTCATAACAGGAACGCTGGATAATCTTACCCTTACCGGTGGTAAAGGCATCCTTGATGCCTTGCGTCCCGCAGATGATCGCACCAGACGGGAAATCAGGCCCCTTGATATGAACCATCAGCTCGTCTATGGTGACATCTGCATTCTCTATGACAGCACATACAGCATCACAGATCTCCTGGAGGTTATGGGGCGCCATATTGGTGGCCATACCGACTGCAATACCGCTGCTGCCATTTGCCAACATGAAGGGAAAGGAACCGGGAAGGACTGTAGGCTCCTCAAGTGACTCATCATAGTTAGGGCCGAAGTCGACGGTCTCCTTCTGGATATCAACGAGCATCTCTTCACCGATGCGGCTCATCTTTACTTCGGTATAACGCATGGCAGCAGCCGGGTCGCCATCGATGGAACCGAAGTTTCCCTGTGGATTGACCACAGGATACCTGAGGGAGAAATCCTGGGCCAGACGGACCAGGGCATCATAGACAGAACCATCCCCATGGGGGTGGTACTTACCCAAGACGTCTCCAACGATACGGGCACTCTTCTTATAACTGGAGTTTGCCTTGACTCCCATCTCAAACATATCATACAAAATTCGCCTGTGCACAGGCTTGAGCCCATCACGTACATCAGGGAGGGCTCTACTTACAATTACGGACATGGCATAGTTAAGATACGAGGTGCGCATCTCCTTTGACACATCCACAGAAATTATTCTGCTCTTGTTTTCTTCTTCCACAATACTATCCTTTCCTAGACATCCAAATTCGATACATAAACGGCATTAGCGTCAATGAAGGCCCTGCGAGGCTCAACCTCTTCACCCATGAGCATCGAGAACACCCTATCGGCTTCCTCGGCATCATCAAGGCAGATCTGGCTGATCATACGGCTTTCAGGATTCATAGTGGTCTCCCAAAGCTGTTCCGGATTCATCTCACCAAGACCCTTGTACCTCTGGATAGAGGCCTTTGTTCCTTCACCAACCTTGTGCTCCTCAAGTATTCTCAGCCTTGCTTCCTCATCATAGGCATACTCGACTTTCTTACCGACGGTAATCTTATAGAGGGGAGGCATGGCAAAATAGACATACCCAGCCTCAATGAGAGGGCGCATATATCTGAAGAAGAAGGTGAGCAGGAGGGTTCTGATATGAGAACCGTCGACATCAGCATCAGCCATAATGATGACCTTATGATACCTGGCCTTGGAAATATCGAAGGTGATGCCATTTTCGCTCTCACTCTCCAAATCCTTTCCAGTATTGTTGTATCGAGTGATGCCGGCCCCAAGGGTAGAGATGACAGGCTGAAGCTTGTCATTGCCCAACACACGGAACTCCTGGGCTTTCTCTACATTCAGCATCTTTCCCCAAAGAGGAAGAATTGCCTGGAACTTTCGGTCACGGCCCTGTTTAGCCGAAC
>DMAO01000083.1 GCA_003446545.1 Sphaerochaeta sp. | reverse complement strand
TCTTCATCGATGAGATCGACAAGATAGCCAAGAAGGGTGAAAACCCATCCATCACCCGTGATGTAAGTGGAGAGGGAGTACAGCAGGCCTTGCTGAAGATCATCGAAGGAACCGATGCTGCCGTCCCCCCACAGGGAGGAAGGAAACATCCTAACCAGGAGATGCTGAAGATCAACACCCGGAACATCCTGTTCATCTGTGGTGGGGCATTTGTCGGTCTGGACAAGGTAATCGAGAAGCGTACCTCAGCCCATGCAATGGGATTTGGGGCAAAGATGACCAATACCGCTGATAAGGATCTGAGCCTCATCTATAACGAGCTTATGCCCGATGATCTGGTAAAATTCGGCCTTATTCCAGAGTTCATTGGAAGGTTGCCCATCCATGTTGCCTTGAACAACCTTTCTGAGCCTGACCTCATGCGTATCATCGTTGAGCCCAAAAACTCCATCATACGCCAGTATGAGGCATCCTTCCGACTTGACGGCATTGAGCTCACCTTCAAGGATGAGGCTGTAGCCGCTGTTGCCAAGAAGGCTTTTGAACAAAAGACAGGGGCTCGTGGATTGCGCTCCATTGTTGAGAAAATCATGATGGGCATTATGTATGATATCCCTTCCCTCACCGGAGTGACGAAGGTCATCGTAGGAGAGGATAGCGTACTCAATGGAAAGGAACCGGAAATCATCCGGGGCGCCTAGTATGGTATTTGCCTATCCCCCTATCGATGAGGAAATCCTCAATGTCCTGAGGAACAGGGAGGAGTTTGTCATTGTTGGCCATGTCAGTCCCGATGGGGACTGCATCTCCAGCCAGATGGCGATGAAGGCCCTGTTGTTGAAGATGGGAAAGACTGTCCACCTTGCAAATGCTGGTCCTTTCGACCGCGCTGAGATTGTACACCTTCGAGCAGATTTCCTTACGCATATCGATGAGGACCTGCACAGGCACAACCCTGTTGTCGTTGTTGTGGATTGTTCTGCCCCTGAAAGGTTGGGACATCTGGCCAACGAGATTGAAGGCCTCACTACGGTCATATTTGACCATCATAGCAACGGAGAGCAGTTCGGTACCTACCGCTACATCATTCCCCGGTCAGTGTCCACCACCCTGATCATCATGCAGGTCTACAAAGCCCTGGACATTGTGATCACCGAGGAGGTCGCCGAGCACCTTTTCTTTGGTTTCGCCACTGATACTGGATTCTTCAAGTTCATCAATGCCTATAGGGGAGAGACCCTACGTTTGGCAGCTGAACTGGTCGACCTTGGAGTCTCCCCTAACATGATGAACACCAAGATGACCGGTGGCAAGAACCTCAGCTACGTAAAGTATCTGGGCAAGCTCATCGACCGAAGCGAACCCCATTTTGAAGGGAAACTGATGACAAGCTGCAGTTTCCTTACCGACAATGGGCAGTTCATCACCTCTGACAAGCCCAGTGATGCACTGTACACGATGTTGCTATCCATCAAGGGTGTACAAGTGGTGCTCTTTTTCAAAGAGCTATCAGAAGGGACTACTGAGGTAGGTTTCCGGGCTAGCCACCAGAGTCATATTGACGTCGGAGCCTTGGCAGAGCGTTTTGGTGGCGGCGGACACAAAAAAGCCGCTGGAGCAACCGTTCAGCAACCTATCGAGGTAGTGCAAAAGAACTTGATCGCTGCGGTAGGAAAACTGATCTAACGTAGAGTTGGCACACACATTGCATGTTCCTTGTGGAGAACACCCACAAGGAGCAAAGCATGTATATCGCGGGCATTTCGGAAAAACAGAGCAACAGGCTGACCAAAGCAGTCCTCCTGCTGCAGAAACAGAAAGAGAACCACGTCTTGCACAACAAGGTTCATCTCATAACCCAACAGTTGTTGTACACTCTCCCATCCAAACTCAGACTTTTGCCTGAGGAGGATTGTAGTGAATTCTTATTATACTGTTATGGGACCATCGACCACTACATCGCTTCCTACAGGGAGGGAAACCTTCCCTATATAGGCTACATCACCGAGGTGGTGCGCATGAGAAGCAGGTACTTCATAGCCTATAAGCGCACCCAGATAAACAAGGAGCGTGCGCTGCTGGAGAGCGAGAAGAAAGGTTGGGATGAGCCTGACTACGAGAGCTGTGTTGCAGAAGTAAAAAGCTATACCCCACTCTCCTCTTGCATAGCCAGCGTAGACTACTCGGTGATGCCCTCCCTGTTTGAACAACTGCTCAATGCCCCAAAGTACCATGATGCTAGTCAGGTGAAGCTTGATGAGGGTCAAAAACGTCTGCAGAAAAAACTGCAGCAAGGGGTCAATCGCAAGCGCTTCATCATACTGCTGGCAATCTCTCCCCATTTGACCAATCTGTACCTCCTGGAGGAGATAGCATCCCTGCTTGAGGTCGATGCTCACCTGCTCAATAGCTATCTGTCTACCGCAGAATTGCTCCTAGAGAAAAAACGAAAGTGCAAACAACAGATGGAAGAAACTTCAAACCGCCATTTCAGGCGAATTATGGAGATTCAAGCGGAATTGAACCAGTGCGTCACCATACAAAAACAAGAGAAGCTGAAGAACTTACTCAGTTGGACTGAGAGGGTGCACAGGATAAAAATCGAGCAGATAAGGAGTATTGAATACCACCTGAGCCAATCGCAGATAAGCCTGTTGCTGGGAGTTCCTAAAGGGACTGTGGCCTCCTCCGTGCATTATATCAAGGCACTGATCCAAGAATGTATGGACTAAACCGGGACCAATGAGTATCTTTTCCCCTATGAAAATACTTTTGGCAACATCCAACAACCATAAACGGGAAGAGTTTGCACGGATTCTCACCGACCATACGATCTTCCTGCCTTCTGAATTAGGGCTGACCTTCGACTTTGAAGAGTCAGGGGAGACCTTCACTGAGAATGCCTTGGGAAAAGCCCTTTCTCTCCTTCCGGACCTCCCTGAGGGATATGCCATCCTCGCTGATGACTCAGGCCTCTGTGTTGCAGCCCTGGGAGGAGACCCTGGTGTCCGCACAGC
>DMAO01000335.1 GCA_003446545.1 Sphaerochaeta sp. | reverse complement strand
CATGGAGGGAGAAAGCCTCCAGACTTTTCCCCTCCCTGACCAGGAATGCCCCACAGCTGATGGGAAGCAGGAACATCTTATGAAAGTCTACGGTGATGGATTCACACACCTCAATGGGGCCTAGGCGGGAGGCATATTCCTTTGATAGCTGTACACCGCTACCATAGGCAGCATCCGCATGGAGCCAGAGATTGTACTTCTTTGAGACGGCACTCAATTCTTTTACAGCATCGATGCTGCCATAGTCAGTGGTCCCCAGGGTAGCAACAATACAGAAAGGAATGAGACCGGCCTCCTTGTCCAAAAGGATGAGATCTTCCAAAGCCTCGCAGTCCATCCTGCAAAGCCCGTCCACAGGAACTTTCCGTACCGCATCATAGCCAAGACCCAAGAGGTGCGCGCTCTTCTCCAGGGAGAAGTGTGAAATCTCTGAGGTATAGAGGCGAAGCTTGGCAAAGGTCGGGGGAAGGCCCAGCTTCTTCACATCATGCTTGAGGACGGTATTGGTGTACCAGTCCCGGGCAAGGGTAAGGCCACTGAGGTTTGACTGGCTTCCCCCGGAGGTGAAGACACCGTCACTACCAGAGCCATACCCATACAGCGTACACAGCTCCCTGATTACCTGCAGCTCAATCTCTGTGGCGATGGGTGACTGGTCCCAGGAATCCATCGACTGGTTGAAGGTTGCGATGACCAGTTCACTACAGATGCCTTCCAGAAGGGCCGGGCTGTGCAGGTGTGCCAGGTAGTCTGTGGAGGATGTCCGTAGGAAATTCGGCAAGATGGTTCTCTTGACCTCTGAGAGGACTTGGGAGAACCCAAGACCTTGGACGGGAAGCAGGGTAGGCCGCTTGATAAGCTGCTGCAGTTCTTGAGGACTCGCCCCCGCATATGAGCTGCCATCAGAGAGAGAAGAGAGGATAGCATCGACGGTATCACCAACCATCTTGGTGTAGGCATCCTTGGTATCCTGCTCGTTATTCAGGAAGTACAGCTTTTTTTCAGTATCAGCTTTCATCCGCATCCACCTTGCGTATTGCCTGTTCAAAGGTTGCAAGCATCAGGTCTATCTCTTCATAGCTTACATTCAATGCACACAGGCAGCGCATCACAGAGCCGTATCGCCCTCCCTTCTCCATAATGAGGCGGTGCTCGAAGCACTCCTTCTGGATCTTTGCGGCAAGGGTACCGCTGGGAGGGAGGGAGCCCAATGCGTCAATTGTACCATTGGGATCGACAAACTCAATGCCGATCATCAGGCCCTTGGCACGAATGTCCCCTATGATGGAGATCTGACTCTTCAAGAATAGCAGCCTATCTTCAATCACTTTCCCTTTTGCCGTGACCTCCGAAAGGAAATTCTTGTCACTGACCCGGTTCATCACCACAGTTCCTGCTGCCATGGCAAGCTGGTTCCCACGGAAGGTGCCTGCATGGGCCCCTGTTTCCCAGAGGTCGAGATCCTTGTGGTAGATGACCACGCTCATAGGCTGGCTACCTCCGATGGCCTTGGAGGCAAGGATGACATCGGGGGTTATCCCTGCGTGTTCAAAGGCGAAGAATTTGCCAGAGCGTCCGATGCCGCACTGGATTTCATCGACAATCATGGGGATGTCCAGTTCCTGGGTAACACGCCTGACAGTCTGGAGAAACTTTACAGGGGCTGGAATGACCCCTCCCTCTCCCTGGATAGGCTCAAGGATGACCGCTGCAGGCCTGGTTATGCCACTTTCGGGATCCTTAAGCGTCTTTTCAAAGTAGGCGCAGGCAGCATCGATGCCGGCCTCCCCACCCAAGCCAAAGGGACAGCGGTAGGAATATGGATAGGGCATGAAGTGCACATCGCTCATGAGGCCGGCGACACGGCTCTTTGCATTGAGGTTGCCGGTAAGGGCCAAGGCTCCATGACCCATGCCATGGTAGGCTCCGCCGAAGGCAATGACCGAGGAGCGCCCTGTTGCTGTCTTACACAACTTGATGGCTGCATCGACAGCATCAGTTCCTGAAGGGCTGCAGAACTGTATTTTTCCGTTAGTCTGCAGTTCCTGGGGCAGAAGGGAGAAAAGGGTCTCTACAAACCTGTCTTTTGTGGGGGTGGTAAGGTCTAGTGTGTGTAAGGGGGCTCCGGATTGGATAAGGTCGACCATAGCCTGGTTTACCTCATCATCGTTGTGCCCGAGGGCCAGTGTCCCTGCTCCGCAGAGGAAGTCGAGGTAGGAGGTTCCCTGTACATCCTCGATCCAGGAGCCTTTGGCCTTGTTGATTGCTATGGGGAATTTTCTCGGATAGCTTCTTGCGTTTGATTCTGTTCTGTTCTGACGGTCAAGGTAGGTCTTGTTCAGTTGTACCTGCAGGTTTTCGTTCATTACCTTATGCCCTTTCTAGTCCATGTTGAATTTTGTACCAAAAATTGGAGTATCTGGCCCTTTTTGTATTAAGTTTTCCCAACAGCCGAGGCTCTTGGGATGTTCTGTTGCGTATAAACGAACCGTCCATGCGCGAGAAAAGATATTACCAGCTTATGGGGGGTTGTACCAGCGTAAAGCCTCAAGAATTGTGATAAAAATGTTTGGAGTCGAATTTTCAGGATATTTTGAAAAAAAATTAGCAAAGAGGGTAGACAGTCCTGCAAGTATAGTGTATTAGTTAACTAGTTCACTAATGTAACCGAGGAGGCATATATGGCCAATGAGATAGAAAGCGGACAAACAAATCTTACAGAGGTTGTTTCGACTAATAATTCAGTAATCCTGATGCAGGACATTGGTTTTTCTTATGGGAAAACCCCCCTGTTCACCCACCTGGATCTAGAGATCAAGCAAGGAAATATCTATGGCTTGTTAGGAAAAAACGGGTCCGGTAAGACTACCTTGCTCAAGTTGATCAGTGGCCAGCTGTTTCCTGATGAAGGCTTCACCTCAGCCTTGGGATTCGACCCCATGAGGCGCAAACCTGCAATGCTCAGTGAGATATTCTATCTTCCTGAAGAGTTCCCTCTTCCCAAGATGAAGGCTACAGAGTACCTGAAGATGCGCTCGGTTTTTTATCCCCGCTTCGATAATTTGATGTTCGCGCAATACTGTAAGGATTTCGAACTCGATATGCAACAGAACCTCAATGAGATGTCCCTCGGTCAGAAAAAAAAGCTCCTGCTGGCCTTTGGGCTGGCTTCCAACACCTCTCTGCTCTTTCTTGATGAACCGACCAATGGTCTGGACATCCCCTCCAAGAGACAGTTCCGGCAGACCGTCGCCTCTGCGATGACCGAAGACAGGACGTTCATCATCTCCACCCACCAGGTGAGGGATATGGAGAACCTGATAGATCCCCTCATCATCCTGCATGATGGGAAGATCATATTCAACGATACGGTGGACTCCATCACTGACAAGTATGTCATGGCCCTTGTCACCACCGATCCCCAACAGGATGAGAAGGTGGTCTACAAGGAGAAGGTCCTCGGGGGTTGGATGGTCCTTAGACAGAGGAGTGAGCAGGAAGAGGGGAACGAGGGTCAGCCTTTGGATCTGGAGACGCTCTTCAATGTGGTGGTTGAACAATCCACCCGTGTGCAAGGAGGTATGAGATGAATCGATTTGGCTTATTGATAAACCGTGAGATACAGACCAGCAAGCGGGATCTATCGTTCTACGCACTGACGCTCTTTTTGATTTTGTTTGCGAGTGAGACCATTCGCTCGTTTGTCTCCCAATATTCCCAAATTGCTTTCGGGCCCGCTACGTATGCCAGTCTGTTCCCAAATTTTCTTTTTCTTGGAGGTCTGATCATAACCAGCCTCTCCTTCGCCACTGATATGTTCAGCAAGAACGGGCAGCAGGAGTGGCTGATGCTTCCTGCAACTTCCCTGGAGAAATTCCTAGCCAAAGGGGTGCTTACTGCCTTTGCCTATCCTATAGCCATCACCGTGGTGTTTTTCCTTGCTTCCGTAATAATTGAGCCAATACAGTTGCTCCTCTTTGGCAATCCTGTCACCTTGTTCAATCCATTTACTACGGGCATTGCAATTCAGTTTGCCGTGTATTGGGTCTGGCAATCGATTTTCCTCTTGGGTGCCACCTATTTCCATAAGGGACATTTCTTAAAGACGATCCTTTCGCTTGGGATCCTCGGTATTGCCCTCGCCACCCTCTTTCTCCTGTTTGTGAAGGTCATATTCTCCATCAAGTACGGATCATCACTACGGACGTTTGACATAGTGTTCTCCTTTGATTCACTGCTGTTCAAACCTGCTTCTGGGGTAATAGGGACTTTCAGGGTAATCGGTAAGATACTCTACTTTGTGGTTCTCCCCCTGTTCTGTTGGGTTACGGCGTTCTTTAGGGTTGAGGAGGTCCAAGCTACAGATGCAGTTTAACAATCGATCACCTATCTATTTACAGATAGCACAGTACATCCATGGCCTTATCACCAACTCCACGTGGGTTGAGGAGGAGAGAATCCCTTCTGTTCGTGACATGGCGATGCAGTTGGAGGTTAATCCCAATACAGTCATCAGGGCGTACTCGATGCTGCAGGACGAAGGTATCCTGGAGAACCAACGAGGTATCGGATACTTTGTCGCCAAGGGT
>DMAO01000244.1 GCA_003446545.1 Sphaerochaeta sp. | reverse complement strand
ATCTCTACAAATGGACAAGTGCGGTGAACATCACTTCTGATATTACCATCAGTGGCACAGCAACCGACACCTGGATTTTCCAGGTTGATGGAGATCTTAATTTGGCCGCTGCTACAAGTATGATTCTTGTAGGCGCATTGCCAGAAAATATTGTCTGGCAGGTAGCTGGTACAGTTAACATGGGAACAACTTCCCACTTTGAGGGTGTTGTATTAGGTAAAACTAATGTTGCTATGCTAGCGAATTCCTCTATGAATGGTAGGCTGTTGGCCCAAACTTCGATAGCACTTCATCAGACTACGATTACCCAGCCCTAAGTATGTAGCTTATGAGTGAAAAGCCATAAGAGAGATATTTGTTTGTACCGACGGCGTTGTATGGTTATATCCATGCAACGTCGTCTCTCTTTGCAATGGATAGGGAATACCCTTTCTTTTGCTATGTATCAGAGGGGATGTACCATCCTATTCTCTCCTACCAGTCCCACATGCACATTCTGGCTTACCATCTGCACCCTCTCTGGGTGAGCGAGCAGCCACTTGTTCTTCTTGAAGAGCAGACGATCTTCCTTCTTCAATGAGCTGTCACGCTTCTCTATCTCCTCTGGATCGAGGGGCTCGTTGGTATCCCTGGGCAGCAGTATAATCGTCTTGAATCCACTTTGGTCCACCATGCAGGGGGCGAGGTGCAGGACATTGGCTTTGATCAGGACAACAGCGCCTTTAGGCAGGTAAAAGAGCTCTGCATCGGCTGTCCGTACAGTCTCAAAATCCTGGAGGTGGTCGAAAGGACAGAGAAACAGGACACACTCTGTCACTGCCATGATGATCTCAGCGCTTTTATGATACTCCAGACCATTCATACTTTGATTTTTTCCATTGCAGAAACCCACCTGGATGGGTTGGTGCTCGAAATAGGGGGCAAGAGCCTCTACAGCATTGAAGACTTCCAATTCTTTCAGAGACGGAATATAGAGGTTCCCCTCTTCTGGGATTGGTGTTATTTCTGCGGCCTTATCCAACAGGTCTTGGACATCCAAGCAATCTATGATTTGCCCATACTGCTCAAATCGTGATGACTGCACAGACAAAATCATGGACGTGCTGTTCTTTGCTATCAAGTCAGATGGAACCCTGTAGTTGATCTCTTGCATACGTACCCCCTAAAAAATAAGCATGAAAATGGCTGTCAAAAACAGCATACCGAATACGATGAGGCTGAACGTACGCTCGTTTACCTTGTCGTGGATCTTCTCCCCCACAACTATTCCGGCCAGCACAAAAGGTACCAGCAAAGCGGTGGTCTTCGCAATGGGAGCGGTGAAGGAACCTTCTATAAGGTAGGTTGCAATGATGATGGTGTTCAGGGTGGTCCACAACAAGCAGAGGGTTGCACGGAACTTGCCCTTCTGTTGCAGTTGCCTGGAGGCATAAAGCACCACCAAAGGACCTCCAGAGGAGAATATCCCATGGATGATGCCTCCGGCGATCAAAAGGAGGTAGTAGGGCACAGCAGAGCGAGCCTTAAGCGGGGCTTTGGTCTCCTTGTTCATCCCGAGACGGTAGAGCTGGTATGCGGAGACGGTAAGGATGAAGATAGCGAGGATCATCTTCAGGTTTGTACTGTCGACGCTTCTGAAAAGATACATGCCAAGGGGAAGCCCCAACAGCATGAAGCCTGTTATGATGCCATACTGTTTCCAGTCGATGTCCCGAAACTTCACCACTGCAAAATACAGGGCTAGAATCCATGCAAGGACTGTGATGACCATCACACCCACGCGTATGCCCAGAAGGGCAGTGATGAAGGGCATGGCCAACACCGCACAGCCGAAGCCTGTGACCGCTTCCAAGGTATGGGTGATGAACACCACCAACCCTGAAAGGAGGATGGGCATCATAGTTTGGATCCTAACAGGGCGTACAAGTCAGCCTCATGCATGGGTGGTATCTGGTTATGCATCTTCGGGTCACTGAAGCAGCGGGCAAACAAAGAGGCAATATCCTCCTGCTCCAATTCCACTCCAAGCTGTTTGAACGTATGTGGGATACGCATCTCTTGCATCAAGGCTGCAATCTGTTCCCTCAGTAGGATTACCAGTTTCTTTTCGTCTGTTGTCCCTGGGTGGAAGTGCTGTGCAATTCTAGCCAAGGAACGTTCGGTATCTTGGTTTTCTGCTGCCCAGTCGAATACCTCAAGCAGGGAGAACGCACAAGCAGAGCCATGGGGGACATGCCACTCCTCGCTGAGGATGAAGGAGATTGCATGACCGGCAGCTGTTCCCGTCATATTGAAGGCTATCCCTGCCATTGTAGAGGAAACCAGCATCTCTTTCTGTAACAGGGTGCGCCCCTCCTTCTTCTGGACAATAGCACGGTAGAGGGGAGGCAGGTGTGTGAGTACGTAGATGGCGGCATCCTCTGCTGCCTTACGTGTGATGGGTGTGGCATTCTTGTTCCAGATTGATTCCAGGGCATGGTCCAGTGCATCGAGTCCCGTTGCCGCGCAAAGGGTAGGGGGTATGGAGTCCAAAAAAGACCCCACCAGCAAAGCAGCATGGGCACTCATCAGAGGGGAGCCTAGGGTATGTTTCCTGCCGGTTTCACTGGTGTAGACACCCACCTTGGTCACCTCTGATCCTGTGCCTGCGGTTGTGGGTATGAGGACCAGGGGAAGATTTTTCTTCTCAATTTTTCTCTTGGGTGCGTTGCCCAGGTACTCATCAAGCTTTCCCCCATTGGTGCCAAGCATTGCAAGTGCCTTTGCCGAATCAAGGACGCTCCCTCCTCCTATGCCTAGGACGAGGTCGGCCTCCTTGAAACGGGAGTCTTCGTACATGTCCTGGATGTCAGAACTCTTGGGGTTTGGCTCCACTGAGTCGAAACGCAGGAGGGTACAGTGCTCTTCCAGTTCTGCAAGCAGGCTCTTTCGTGTCGGTATGGGGGCGTTGTCAAAGATGGCCGCCACTTTCAGACCCTCCTGTTTGCCAGCGGCAAACGAGAGGATGTGAAAGAGATCCTTGCCTGGAAGATTCTCAAATTGGAGAATATGGACACTGCTGAGCAGGCTGCTGATCATCTGAAGGTCTCCTTTTCCAGTTCCTGAACCTGATTGAATGCATTGGTGAGGAAATCCTTCTTGAACTCCATCTTCTGGGTAAATCCCATCGAGAGCCAGGCCTCAACGATCTGTACGCCGAGAAACGGTGCGGTTATCCAGCCACCAAGGGTGATGACATTGGCATTGTTTACGATTTTCGAGCGTTCTGCAGAAAATATGTCGTCAACGACACAGGCATAGATGCCCTTGTGCTTGTTGGCGACAATAGCCATACCTTGGCCGGTTCCGCAAATGAGGATTCCTTTCTCCGCCTCTTTATTTTGGATGGCCTTTGCCACCTTGGGAGCCTGAATGAAATAGGGTTGGGGTTTGTCATCAGACTCAATGCCGAAATCAAGCAGTTCGTACCCTGCTTCCTGGAGGTATTTGGTGATCTCCTGCTTAAGAGGGAACCCTGAGAGATCCGATGCAATTGCGATTTTCATCTGTAGCTCCTTATTGCTATAGCCTGTTTTACAATCTCTTGTGCAGTTAGCTTGTAGTATTGTTGTAGCCAATCTTGGGTACCTACCTGTCCGAACTCATCCTGGATTCCTACCATGGCCATTTTAGTAGGATGGGTCTTTGCAAGGAAGCTAGCTACTGAAGCGCCAAGGCCTCCGC